>JBHJOO010000425.1:0-3670 GCA_050329675.1 Balneolaceae bacterium | reverse complement strand
GTCGGCCAATCCACGGCCGGCACAAATGGAGGCGTGATTTCAATAAATTTGCCGAATGGATACAGCTTTAGATGGACAGGAGTAAGAGTTCTAAAGCACGACGGTTCACAACATCATTTGATTGGCATTCAGGCAACAATCCCAGTACAGAAAACGATTCAGGGAGTGCGTGAAGGCAGGGATGAGTTTTTGGAGAAAGCGATTGAGAAGAGTTCAGGAAAATGCATTTCCGGTACCGAAAAATTGGATTGAAGTTGCCAACGGAACTCCCTGACCGGTGGATAAGGGAGGTAAATACACCTACATGTGGGCAGACAGGGATAATCAATTCATCTATGTACTTTATTCGGGAATCATGAGTGCGGAAAGCGAGCACCCACCCGGATAATATCCGCCGGGTTTTGCAGGATATTGGATCCGGGAAATTCATCGGATGAATAAGGCTTCAACAACAGCTTCTTACTCGCCACTCTCCTTCTTTCTCGAAATCACCCAGTTGAGAAACAGGAACTCAATAGCTGCGGCTTCATACCCTTTCCAGCTTTTGATCATCTCCTGGAAATCCTTTTCAGAGGTATTCTCCGGATCACCGCCATAACTCAAAATAATCCACCGGCGCAGTCCCTTCTCTTCGCCTTTTTGGATATTGGAGGGGAAGATAGCCTGGGTTGATTCGCGAAATAACATCAGGTCCTGGGCGGTTGCCGGGCCAATTCCTTTTACTTTTGAAATGGTGTTGTAAAAGGTCACCGGATCGGCGTATTGGTCCAGCCATTCCGGGTCGATTTCACCGGCGAGGATATCCTGGGCAAGGCCCACAAGAAATTCCCCCTTACGAAGCGTGGGCCCGAGTTTTCGGATCTGAGCCGGATCGGCTTTGGCCAGCTGAAACGGACGCGGCCAGGCCGGCAGTGTTTTGCCGTTATGCACCAGGTGAGAACCGTACGCTTCACGCACTTTAAAGGCCATCTTTTTGGCCGTAGGCTTATGTGACAGGCGCATCTGGATGATCCTGTTCATAATATCTTCAAGCAGGTTTGCCCTGGCCATTCGTTTTAGCCCGTAAAACTCACTCAGCTTTGGGCCCAAAACCGGGTCGTTTGCTGCCTGGTCATAGAAAGGACGCAGGTCGATATTTGTACCGAAGATCCTGGCAAGCCTGTTGTTTGCCTGACTGATTTCGACCTTTGTTAAATCTTCGGGTGATGATATCTGAAATTCCGGCTTTTCAGGATCACCATTAAAAAAAACCGTAACCACAATGTCGCGTTCATCTAACGGCAATGGACGGGTAAACCCTTCTTCAAAGATTTTTTCGGGGTTGTGTTCGTTATCAAAATAGGAGCTTACGTCCAGACAGATGAACCAACCGTGCGGTGGGATGGATTTCAAAGTCCAGTTAGACATTCGGGCCGTTTTGAATTTGGGATTATTGATTTTGTTGAATATAAAGAACTGACGAGTATCAAAAACGGCTTTCTATTTTACGAGACATCCAAATAACTACCAGTTTTAGTTATTCGCAGTCAGGTGTTCTGAATTTATCACTTTTGCTTTTTCACTTTTTACTGCACATATTCCTCTTTTGTTCAGCCCGTTTCATCTCGTATATTATAGCTTAAATTGAATCACAGATGACCGGTAAGCCAAACCTTTCCGTATTACTTACAACCCATGCGGAATTCGAACATCTCGAATTTCTATTGCAGTCACTGCTTCGTTTTCGAAAACCTGATTTTGAAATCATTCTGGTGAATGATGATGCTGAAACAGAAATAGCCGATGCATTGCGTTCTATGATCAGGATTTCAGAGGACGAGCGGGTCTATCTATTTGAACATCAGTCCAAACACGGTCGGGGGCAGTCTCTCAATGAAGCATTACTGCAATCAAGCGCCCCTCTGGTCTGGGCTCCTTTGCGGGCCGATCGTCTCAACGAACAGCTAATGGCAGAAACCATCAGAAGATTCAAATCGGATCCGGCTGCCTTTTGGCTTCTTGATGCATCCCTGCCGCAATCTGTTTCCGGATGGATTGAAGCTGTGTCTGATTCAGGCCTGCCTGATGACAGCTGTTTTTTGTGGAACCGGAATGTATTGCTCGATGGCGATTTTTTCTTCAATCCGTTTCTGAATAACCTGATTTGCCCCGAACTCGCCCTGCGGTTATCAAAACAAAATGCATGGCATCGTACCGATCCATTTTTTGTTTTAGGTGAAGATCAGCTTGCAACACCTGAAAGCAGGGATACGCTTGAAATTTTATTCTCCATTTTTCGAATCTGCACGGATGATGAGCAAAGAAATTCGGTTTTGAATGCCATAGAGGCTCTGAAACACAAACCAACGGTTTCACAACTTGCCGATGACCTTATTATGCAAGCCCGAAAATTGTTATTGCAGGGTGATGCTGTAAAGGCTCTTGATGCTGTGAACCGCCTGCTCAAAAAAAAACCAGGGCATAAAGAAGCCAACCGGTTGAAAATCACACTTCTTGAAAAGTTAAGAAGGCACGTTGAGGCAGCTGAATTGAAACATTCTTTGCAAAAGAAACCGGAAAAGCCGCCTGAACAGAAAATTTTATTTGAGAGCAGTACCGATAAAGAATCTGACGACTCTGAAACCGGCCTTGAGGAAACAGAGAAAATTGAAGTTAAAGAAACCACCGTTAAAAATGTAACAGAGCTTTCCGTTGTCATTCCCACAACCGGAGACAGCCGCCCGCTGCTGCAGCAATGCCTGGCTCATCTCGAAAAATCCGTAAAAAATCTGAATACGGAGCTTATTATTATCGACAATGCAAGTATCGATGATACTTTCGATTATCTTGAACAATTAAAAGAAAAGGAGTTTTTACATTGTAAGGTGATTACCAATCAATCGAACCGGGGATTTGCCGCTTCTGTAAATCAGGGGATCGATCTATCATCCGGCAAGAAGATCATGGTGATGCATAATGATGTTTTTTTAGATGAACACTCCGTTGAAACCCTTATTGAAGCTATCGAAGTAAACGGATATGATGTAGTAGGCCCATTTATATCTTCCGGCAATGGCAATGACAATAACCGGCCTGGAACCATTGAGAAAGTGAAGAAACTGGATAGCTGTTGCTTAGTTTTTACTGCTGATACGAATATTCGTTTTGATTCCCGCTATGAACTCTGTTTCTATGAAACCGATGATTTCTTCAGGCGGGTAGCAGAAAGTAACGGAACAGTTGGCCGTGTGCATTCAGCTCTTGCAGAACATTTAAAAAGTGAAACAACTACAGCTATGGGATTAAAGCTGGAGCCTGATTTGAAATGGAAAAATGCTCTTCGCTATCATCAATACTGGAATGATCAAATGGAATACACATTTCCCCCACAGTGTGACCCGCCCGCCTGTTTTGAAAAAATAGGCCTGCCGCCTGACCCGTGGAATCCGGATGAAAAATGGCTTCGCACTGTTGAAGAATACCTCACCCGTGAAGTCCGGACAATTATCAGGAAAACAGACTGGAATCCATCGGAGCTATATACCATTATTACGTCACTTATGTTTGCTGATCAGCGTGATTTGATGCGTCTGCTCGAAGATAAGATGAATGACCTCGAAATACCCGAAACTATTTTGATGCTGCTGATCAGTTTTTACTACAGAAGAAATATCTTCTCACGGTGTAAACA
>JBHJOO010000482.1:0-4342 GCA_050329675.1 Balneolaceae bacterium | reverse complement strand
ATTTTCTTTAGTTTCAAACCTCATTTGTGAATCATACCTACGGCATTTTCATTTAGGATGCGACTTTCATACCACCGATTAAAATCGGGGCTACGATTTCGTTCATGCCTTACGGCATTGATTCGTTTAGCTGTACAATAAAATGAGTAATAATGAGATATACAGATTGCAATCAGAAGAAACATTATGATTTTCAAATCAAATAACATTACCCACACAAACCGGTCCGGCTCCCGACGGATCGACATAGAGCCAGATTTTAAATTGAATCCGCCAGGAATAATTCGAACAAAAGAAATCTGGGTCACGAATATAAGATTTCTCAATTCATCCTTTACGTATCAATATTTAAAAAGTACATGAAAGGCAAAACCAACTGTTTTTTTATAGGCAAAGTCTGGCCGGAACCCGGTTCATCTGCTGCGGGAAGCCGGATGATTCAGCTTATCAGGTTATTTTTATCTGCCGGGTGGAATGTGGTATTTGCTAGTGCAGCGTCAAAAACCAGATACTCTGCCAGGCTGAATGAAATGGGTGTGGATGAAGTTTCAGTAAACCTGAATTGCCCGGAATTCGATGATTTTATCCGTGAATTGAATCCATCTGTCGTGCTGTTTGACCGTTTTATGACCGAAGAACAGTTTGGATGGCGGGTAGCCGTACAGTGTCCCGGTGCAATCAGAATCCTGGATACCGAGGATTTGCACTGCCTGAGAGAGGGAAGGCGAATCGCACTGAAAGAAAACCGAGAATATACCAACAGAGACCTTATGAATGATGTCGCAATGAGGGAAATGGCGTCCATATACCGGAGTGACCTTTCCCTGATCATTTCCCGTTTTGAGATGAATCTTTTGACATCGTTTTTCAATGTACCACCGGAACTATTGTATCATCTGCCATTTATGACAGATCCGCTGGATGAAAGCGAAACCGGGAAATGGCCTTCGTTTGAAACGAGAAGGGATTTCGTAACCATTGGAAATTTTCTGCACACGCCGAACCGTGATGCTGTTGTTTACCTGAAAGAGGAGATCTGGCCACGCATAAGAGAACGGCTGCCCGGTGTAAATCTTCATGTTTATGGAGCATATCCATCCGAGAAAATAAGAAGATTACAGGATTCGAACGAAGGTTTTCTTATTGAAGGCAGGGCAGAGGATGCCAAAACCGTGGTTGGGAATGCAAGAGTGCTGCTGGCTCCGCTGCGGTTTGGGGCGGGACTGAAGGGCAAGCTGCTGGAAGCCATGCAGTGCGGCACGCCGTCCGTTACCTCATCGATCGGGGCGGAGTCAATGCACGGTGATTTACCCTGGCCGGGAGAAATTGAAGATGATCCTGAACAATTTGCAAAGGCAGCCGCGGCTCTTTATCAGAGTGAGTTAAAATGGCAACAAGCTCAGAAATCGGGGATAGAGATTGTCAACAAACTCTATCAAAAAAATCCGGCGGGAAATAATCTGATGAAGCAAATAGATGGCTTGATGACAGATTTGAAAAAACACCGGCTGCACAATTTTACCGGCGCCATGCTGATGCACCACTCCCTGGCAAGTACGAAATACATGTCAAAATGGATTGAGGAGAAGAACAAATAAGGAGACAGAATTCAGGATTCAGGATTCGAAGGCAGGGTTTAATTATCCGGAAATTGAAATAAAGCAACGGATGAATCATCCATGATAGCTCCGATATGATATTTAGAAAGATGAGAGAGCCGGGTATCTTTTGGAAACCGTGCTATGGCCTCAGGATTTCCATTTTCATCGATTACCAACCACTCCCTGAAACCGGAAAAACGTGTTAACTGAAGCCAGATTCTGTTTCGGTGATCTATTAGCAGATCATCCACCGGCATTTTAAATTCGGGGAGATGTTCCTTGATTGTATTCCACCTTAACCCGGTGTAAACCGCTGACAGTGAATCAAACTCTTGCGGATTGATATTTTCTGAGGGAAGGCGTAATGGGATGCTTCTGAGTGTATCAAAACTCATCATATCAAGTTTTACAATTTCGGGTCCGGGTGTGTGGTAGACGAAAAGAGACCGGTTGTCTGACGATTTGCCAAAAAGAAGGTCGGGAGTAAAAGGCACTTCAGTTGCTCCCCGGATTTCTTGCCCGAAAATATATCTGGCAAAGTATTTTCCCGGATAATAAGCCATATTCTCAATGTTATTTGTATCCAGGTTAAGCAGGCCAAAGGCCATCTCAGGGCTTGCATCCAGGTGCGAATGAAAGGTTAAATCCCAAAAGGAAAGAAGAAGATATTTTTGCTCATGGGTAAAGAAAGCCTCCACAGGCATCATGGTCTGAATGTTTTTAAATTCATATTCCTCTACACTATTTTCATCGAGGTGTTTGCTTATGATTCTTTGTCTGTTTTGGTCAAATAGCAATAGATTATTATTGTTCAAATCCATAGAGCGAATAAGCTGAATTTCTCCTGGCCCATAGCCATTTTGGGCATGTTTTTGAATCAGTTCACCTGCAGGACTGACCTCCGCCACAAATTGGCCTTCCCAGTCAGCGAGGATAATATTACCCGTTTCAGAAACAGACGTGCGCGGAAATAGATGCTGAAAAAAAAGATCTTCTGTATGATTAAATTCATTCAATTTCCTCTTCAAGATATTCAATTCGCCCGGCAAGTTCCTCCCATTTGGAATAAGTTTCAGAAAGCCTGTTCTTGAGTTGTTCATATTCAATCGAAATGGTTTTAACCTGATTGTCATCTTCATAAAATGCCGGGTCAGCCATCATCGCTTCAATTTCAAGTTTACGGTTTTCAAGCTTCTCAATATCATTTTCGGTGGATTTCAGTCTTTTTTCAAGAGGGCGTATCTTCCGGTATCGTTCATTTCTTTTTTCGGCGTCAATTCGCTTTTGTTCTTTCCGGGAAATCGTTTCTTCCTGCTGGTTTTGTGCCGCAGATTTGGAATTTCCATTCTGTTCGGCTTTTCCATTGTTTTGCTCTTCTTCCTTTCTTGAAAGATACCAGGAAACGTTACCCGGAAATGTACGCAGAGCACCGGGCTGCACTTCAAGGGTCTTATTTACAAGCGGGTCCAGAAAATCACGGTCATGTGATACAATCATCAGAGACCCTTCGAACTGCTGAAGGGCCTGCTGAAGAATATTTTTCGACTGCATATCAAGATGGTTGGTCGGTTCATCGAAAATGAGAAAATTGGCTGGGGTTACCAGCATTTTTGCCAGTGCGAGCCGGCTTTTTTCCCCTCCGGAAAGTACTTTCACCTTTTTGAAAACATCATCGCCTGAGAAAAGAAAGCATCCCAAAATGGTTCGCAGGCGGGTTTCACTCTCACCTGAAGCAGCACGTTTTAATTCATCCAATGCATTATTTTCAGGATCCAGCTCTTCGGCCTGGTGCTGTGCAAAATAGGTAGTCGTTACATTGTACCCTGGAACACGGCTGCCACTGAAATCAGTTTCAATACCGGCCAAAATCCGGATTAATGTGGATTTACCTGCCCCGTTCGGGCCTACAACCGCAAATTTATCGCCGCGTTCCACTTCGAAATCGATTCCTTCAAACACAACCTGCTCATCGTATGATTTGTAAACATCATTCAGCTTCATAACAATTTGTCCGCTGCGCTCAGGCGGCGGGAAGCGGAAAGTAATTTCTCCCTGCTCTTCGTCAGGCTCCACAAGTTCCAGTTTTTCAAGCTGCTTGATGCGGCTCTGAACCTGTTTCGCTTTACTGGCTTTGTACCGGAACCGGTCAATAAACCGTTCCGTCTCTTTTATCTCCTGCTTCTGATTTTCATATTTCTTGCGGATCAGTTCCTGTTGTTCTTCATATTTTTTTTCATAGTAGCTGTAATTGCCTGCAAAATCATCCATGCGTCCGTTCTGCAGCGCAAGTGTACGTGTTGTAATCGAATTCAGAAATGCCCTGTCGTGGGAAACCACAATAACGGTACCCTCATAGCTTCGTAAAAAACTCTCTATCCACTGCAGTGATTCAATATCAAGGTGATTGGTGGGCTCATCAAGCATCAGGTAGGTTGGGCGTTTGAGCAACAGCTTGGCCAGTGCAATACGCATCAGCCAGCCACCGCTGAATTCAGTGGTTGGCCGGGTGAAATCTTCATCATTAAATCCAAGGCCTTTCAGCACTCTTTCTATTTCGCTTTGCAGTGAATAGGCCCCGAGGTTTTCAAGCTTGTGCTGAATTTCACCGAATTCTTTCAATGCCTTGTTGTGCTCCTCTGACCCCGATTCATGCTTTTCCAATTCACTGCGTGCAGAAGCCGCACCTTTTTCAAGTTGTTTGATTTCATCAAAAGCACTTTCAACTTCCCCTGTTAAGGTCA
>JBHJOO010000095.1:0-2199 GCA_050329675.1 Balneolaceae bacterium | reverse complement strand
ATTTTCTTTAGTTTCAAACCTCATTTGTGAATCATACCTACGGCATTTTCATTTAGGATGCGACTTTCATACCACCGATTAAAATCGGGGCTACGATTTCGTTCATGCCTTACGGCATTTATTCGTTTAGCTGTACGATAAAATGAGTGATAATCTGATATACAGATTGCAATCAGAAGAAACATTATGATTTTTAAATCAAATAACATTACCTACACAAATCGACATAGAGCCTAAAAATTTTTATAAACTTTCTTATGAATACCCGCAAATATCTTTAAAGATTCTATATCGGAATATAGATTTACAATTACCTAAACCACATTGTTACTTCTCATAAAATTGACAACCTTCAATCAAATCATTTCTGGCAAAATCAAGAATTTCAAGTTTCATATAGTAGCATTTTCGATCTTTCTTTTGCAGTCTCCTATTCGATAAATTTGGCTTTTCCGGTTCGGATTTTTTCTTCCCGCTCATCTAAAATCTCTTTATGCCAGCATGATACCTCAAATTGATCATCCACACGGGAAAGATCGTCCCTCAGAGCTTTCTTTGAAAGAAGTTTCTCTTGCAGTGATAAATTTTTTATTTCTTCAGGTTAATCATAAATATGCCTTGTTTGATGATAATCTTTCGTTCATTAGTTTAACAATCGATGATAATAAAAAGTATAGAAGTAATATAATATTAACTACATTTTCCATTACATTTAGTCATTAAATGTGAATTATAGACGGGATAATCAATCAAAATAAAAATTTTTGGTGCATAGCAACCAAAAGAGAATTTTAAACCGGATTGTTGTTTTTTTTGTTTTTGCAGACTGCTCTGAGAACCGTAATCCTTATAACTTTCTGGAGATTGACCTTGCCGAACAAAGTCAAAAAAGAGTGATAATTGAGCTTTATTCAAAGGTTGTTTTTTCTGAACCTGCCCCGGACAAAAACGAATCCGATAACCCGGATTACAAATTTATTCTGTACCTCTTAACGGAGCTGAATCCATCTTCATCCGGTTCGATTGTGTATATAAACCCATCCTTTATCCGCTGAATCCGGCGTTCATTTGGAAACAGAAATGTTCCCTTTACATGGCCCTTCCGGTCGATTACCACCCATTTATTTTCATCCTGATTTCGGGTATTCAGAGATATCCAAAGCGTGCCGTTATCACCGGGTAACATGCCGTTAACCGCCGGCCACACAGCCGGGAATTTTTGTTCCCTGAATAATTCGAAAGAGGCATCATCCATCGTTTCCCTGGTTTTAGCAAGCAGTTCCTCACGATTCAAAGGCGGTTTTTGATAAGGGATAAACAGGGATTGCCGGTAATTGCCCCCCGTGTCATACTCTTTAAATAATGCCTCTTCCGACCAGTTAGTGTAAATCGCTCCATCAGCCGTAACGACGGCCAGCCCTTTTTTTCCGTAAGGCGGCATAATTATCCTGAAATTTCCGCCCGAAGCTGTCGTAATGGTTTCATTTGATCTCAACTCAATTCCCTCCAGGCCAAGCAATTCTCCCTCAGGTGTTAATATATCGAATGCCATTTTGGGTTCTTCATTGCTGCTGCCACCCATGCCGGGGAAAGACATTGCGGAAAAGGTAAGCAGATAGTTCCCGTCCGGCATCAGTAAAAATTGATTGGGAAAACGGCTCATATTAAATCCGCCGGACATTTGTTCCTGATTACCGGACATGCTGACTGTTCCCGCAAACTCCAGGTTATCCAGGCTGAACCGGGTAATACGCCTCTGGCTCAGATCCATTACGTGTAAATAACCATGGCCGGCCTCAATTGAGCGAATCATCCGGAACTCGCCGGGGCCGTCACCAGCCGCACCGGCCGAACGCAGATAGTTTCCATTGCGGTCGAACTGGTAGATAGCTGTATTATCCGAGTCTGCAATATATACCTGGCCCTTATCATCAACAGCAACACCGGCGATACGTCCCATGATCAGATTTTCATCACTAAAAAGAAGCGGGGCTCCAAAGGTCACGTTCCCCTCATCCGGATTGTCCAGCTCAATCATCGTAACATTTTCAAGGCCCGAAACAGCAGCAGGGACTGATTGTGCATGAATACTGACCGGGAAAACCAAAAATAACAGAAAAGAAAAGAGGAAGCAGTTTGTGATCATAAAGAGTCTCATGTCATCATAATTATGGAGTGTTGCGGTTAGTTTTAAGATCT
>JBHJOO010000338.1:0-6000 GCA_050329675.1 Balneolaceae bacterium | reverse complement strand
CGTCGGCAATTTGGGCTGTGGCCGGCTACATCATTGTTGAGCTTTTTTTGTTTCTATACTACGCGCGCAGAATCAGAAATTTTACAGAAGCACGTGAATGTATTACCGTGCCTGATTTTTTTGCAGAACGGTTTGGTGATAAAAACGGGCTTTTAAGAATTACGCTTGTACTGATATTCATGATTTTTATGATTGGATATGTGTCATCACAATTTGTAGCAGGCGGGAAAGCTTTTGCTTCTGGTTTCGGCCTCGAGATATCAACCGGCCTTCTTTTAACGGCCACTATTGTACTGTTATACACGATTCTTGGCGGGTTTTTAGCTGTTAGCCTGACAGATATGATACAGGGTATTTTGATGATTGTAGCACTTGTAGTGTTACCTGTTATTGCAATTAAAGAGGCCGGCGGCCTTTCCTCCGTTCTTGACCAGCTTTCATTAATGGATGCGGCATTTGTAGATCCATTTGCTATATCAGCAGGCGTTGCCATCGGATTTCTGGGAATTGGCCTGGGTTCTCCCGGTAATCCGCATATCGTTGCCCGCTATATGTCGATAGATGATCCCGGGAATTTACGCTATGCAGCGGTAATCGGCACTATTTGGAACGTACTGATGGCATGGGGAGCTGTTTTCACAGGGATTGCCGGAAGAATTTATTTCCCTGAAACAGACATGCTGGTAGCAAATGATACCGAAAACCTGTTCCCCATGCTGGCTCAAATGCATCTGCATCCATTTCTCTTTGGTGTGGTACTTGCTGCAATTTTTGCTGCTATTATGTCGACAGCCGATTCCCAGCTATTGGTTGCTGCATCCAGTGTGGTACGTGATGTATATGATAAACTGATTAAAAAAGGTGAAACCATCTCGCAAAAAAAGCTGGTGAGATTGAGCAGAGTCGTTGTTTTGCTTCTTGTAGTTTTTTCCCTTGCCCTTGCTTTTATTGCTGAAGATCTTGTTTTTTGGCTGGTTTTATTTGCCTGGGCCGGCCTGGGTGCAGCTCTCGGGCCAACAACAATACTTGCCCTGTATTGGAAGGGAACCACAAGAACCGGAGTTCTTTCCGGTATGGTGACGGGTACACTCGTTGCAGTGGGCTGGTATCTGACTCCGGTACTTAAAAATGCTATGTATGAACTGATTCCGGCTTTTATCATGTCACTCTTTGTAACCTGGGCCGTAAGCCTGTTTACAGCTCCGGCTGATGAAACCGAAAAAGCATTTGAAGACATGTTTGATGATAGCACTTTCAGAAAAAAAACTGGATGATCTTGAAACTGAACTTTATTCCGAATCCGATTCTTATGCAGGAAGTTCATCTTATTCTAAAACGGAACCTGAGAATAAAAAAAAGGAAGACTCCGATAGTGGAAGCAGCAAGTTAAAAAATATGCTGAGGGATGAAAGTTCGGATTAGTTCATCAGATACATTCATATTCATATAGAAAAAAATCTGCATTAATCTGCGGCGTACTCCGTGTTAATCTGTGGTTAATCCGTGGAGGAACCGGTATGATGCAGGCGATGGATGGTTTGCGGAGGTTTTTAACCACGGAGTTTCGCAGATTGATGCACAGAGTCTCACGGAGGGCTTTGGTTTTGCCGCTTTCCGGGCATTTTATTTTCAAAATTTTACAACATCGGTATAATTTTACTTGATAGAGTGAAGGAGATATTGCAGTTTTCCCTGTTCCAAATTAGTTAATCAAAACCAATCCAGTGATACAATATGTTTGAAAGATCAAAAAAGCTGATTCTGTTCAGCATTACCCTGTTTATGATAACAGGCTGCGGAATTTTCGGATCAGCATCAAAAGATGACGCTCCTTCGGTTGAGCAGCAGCGACAGCGGCCGGGTATTCCGGGCAGAGCCACAAATGATAAGGAAATCAAACCTTTCAGTGAAGTTATCAAAGAAGATGCGATAAAGGATGAAGGCCTGTTTAACGTATATAAACAGGAAGATAAATATTATTACGAAATACCTGATTCCCTGCTCGGACGGGAAATGCTTATGGTTTCCAGGATAGCCAGAACAGCTGATGGTATCATGTTTGGAGGGATGAAAAATAATACACAATCTCTCCGGTGGGAGCGCAAGGATGATAAAATTTTGCTGCGCCGTGTCTCATTTGAAAATGTTGCAAGCGATACGCTCCCCATTTTTGAAGCTGTCAGAAACTCAAATTTCGAACCCATTTTGACGTCATTTGATATCAAAGCCCTGAATGAAGATTCGACAGGGACAGTCATCGATGTAACCGGCCTTTTTACAACGGATGTCCCGGCTCTCGGTTTGCAGCAGAGTTTCAGGCAGCGGTTCCAGGTACGCCGGGTGGATGGGTCCAGAACCTTTATTGAACATATCAGGAGCTTTCCAAGAAATATTGAGGCAAGGCATTTACTGACTTACGAAGCGGCTCAGCCGCCATCCAACTCGGATGCCAATACTATTTCACTTGAAATCAACCATAGTATGGTATTAATGCCTGAAGAAGTTATGCAGCCGAGAAAACCGGATACAAGAGTCGGATTTTTTTCAGTGAATCAGATAGATTATGGAGTGGATGCACAAAAGGCAAAAGAAGTGCGCCATATCACCCGCTGGAAACTGGTTCCGAAAGATAAGGAAGCCTATCTCCGTGGAGAACTTGTTGAACCTGAAGAGCCCATTATTTTTCATATCGATCCGGCAACACCGGAAAAATGGCGTAAATGGCTGATTCAGGGTGTAGACGACTGGCAGGTCGCATTTGAAGAGGCAGGTTTCAAAAACGCCATTTTTGGCAGAATGGCACCCGACCCGGAGGAAGACCCGGACTTTAGCCTTGAAGATATCCGTTATCCGTCGATACGTTATTTTGCTTCTCCGATTCAAAATGCTTTTGGCCCTCATGTACACGATCCGAGATCCGGACAAATTTTAACATCGGCAATCGGCTGGTATCATAACGTAATGAATCTGTTGAGAAACTGGTATTTTATTCAGACAGCTGCCGCTAACCCCGAGGCAAGAGGTGTTGAATTTGATGATGATGTAATGGGAGAACTGATACGATTTGTCTCCGCTCATGAAGTAGGGCACACACTTGGCCTTCCTCATAACTGGGGTTCCAGCTATGCTTACCCGGTTGATTCACTGAGGTCTCCAACATTTACGGATAATCACGGTACAGCTCCATCAATTATGGACTATGCACGCTTTAATTACATTGCACAACCAGGCGACGGAGTCACCAATTTTCTTCCAAGAGTCGGGGAGTATGATAAATGGGCCGTAAAATGGGGTTACACCTGGTTTGGTGACACTCCGGTTGAAGAGCAGGAGAAAATTCTTCATGAATGGACAGTTGAACGGGCCGATGATCCGCGTTTTTTCTATGGTCGCCAAACCGGAAGCAGAATCGATCCGCGATCACAAAATGAAGATCTCGGTGATGACGCAATGAAAGCCAGCAGCTACGGCCTGGCAAACCTGCAGGTTATTACAGATAATCTTATCGAATGGATTCAGCAGGATGGTGAATTTTTTGATGATCTTGATGAATTATATGGACAAATTCTTGCTCAGTGGAGTCGGTACATGGGCCACGTAAGCCAAAACATCGGTGGTGTTTATGAAAATCATAAAACCTTTGACCAGGAAGGCCCTGTTTATGCGGTTGTTGAAAAAGAAAACCAAAAACGGGCTATGGACTTTTTGTCCCGGCACGCTTTTTCACCGCCTACCTGGGCAGTTAATGATGAAATACTGAACCGGATCAATCAGGCGGATTTTATTGACAGCTTCAGAGGCCGGCAAGTAGCGGTGTTGAATAATTTACTTGACCCTCAGCGTCTTGCAAGGCTCATTGAATATGAGCTAAGAGCAGAGAACACGTATACGCCATTCGAATTTATGGATGATCTGCGCGGTTCTATATGGAGTGAATTGCGCAATAACTCATCCATCGGCGTTTACAGTAGGAATTTGCAGCGTGCCTATATTGAGCGCATGGAATTTCTTATGACCGAAGAGTTGCCGAGTATTCCTTCTGCTTTCCGGCAGTTTTTTGGATTTACATCGATAAATGTAAGCCAGTCGGACATACGCCCGATTGTTCGTGAGCAGCTTGAAACACTTTTACGTGATGTGAGAAGAGCAGAATCGCGTGTAAACGACCGTTCAACCAAAGTTCATCTCGCCGACGCTGCATCCAGGATTGATAATATTCTGAATCCGGACTAAATATTTGATCATCTTTCCAAAAATCCTGCCAGTATGTAAACTATTGGCAGGGTTTTATTTTCCACCAGCTGCACTCAAATCGGCTCTGCAAAAATGCTGCAGTTGGGGGATATCACCGCCGAACAAATTGGCAAAAAAGTCTGTTGTTCGAACAGAAAAATACATAAGGCACTCTTCAACCGTACAGTGTTTGCCGTTTTCAACATCCTGGTGAAAATCCTGCATTTCCACTCCATTATTAACCAGGCCCATGATGTGTCCGAACTCATGACGCATTACTATGGTTTCGATCGTATGCCTGGCAGGCCGGCCTATACCTCCGCTTGCGTCATTGATGGTTTTTCCAAATAAAGCCATTGATGTGTTAAAATGAGCAATTCCAAGAACATTGCTTTGAGAGAATTCACCATCCACCACGATAAAATAAGTGGCAATAACACCCTCGCGGCTAAACGTATCACGGTGTTCGCGCTCAAGTTCACGGATTTCATTTGCCGTATAGCTGCTTTGCCCTCCTGCCGGAATTTGAGCCGGTTCCAGAATTGTGATCGTCGATTTATTGAGCCGGCGTTCAAGAAACGCTTTCAGGCTGTCGAGGCTTCGGTCAGTCGGCCGGAAGCCCTCCATGTAATCCACTTCAAGAATGAGTTCTTCAAAATCAGTATCCCGTAATAAGTCAAAAGCAGATGCACCCGGGTTCAATTCATGATTAAATTCGAAGCCCGGATCGCCTGTAACCGGATCATCATCAGGCCCCATGACAGCAGAATCATCTCCGCATGAATAGAAAAGTAATAGCAGAAAAAATAATGAAAACGCAGGAAGTAAGTATTTGAATTTCATAACTGTTTATGTTCGTGTGTTGAGTACTACATAGTTGTCATGTCAATTGCAATCTGCCGTGATAGAACTGTTAGTTTTCGATAATTTTTGAATTTAATGATGTAAACAAAGTTTTAAAACATAACAGGTCTCGGCCGACAATTATTATGTGATTTATCAATAGAACATAAAAGGAATACAATTGCTTCACAGCAAATTCAGGAACAAAATTAAATTGAAGTGCTTCAATGAATTATAGATGATACAAATATATGCGTCATTTAATGCATGATAAAACTAAATCAGATTAGTCATGGAAAATACTAAAAGTGAACGTCTTAAAAAGTCAATTGAACAATATGTGGATGGTAAACTATCAGCCATGGAAATCGATGAATTATGGTCATTTATAATTCAGGATAAATACCTTTATGATTACTTAAAAACAGCTGTAAATTTAAAATTATTAATTCAGGATAATATGGATATTACGAATAATAAGTCAAACTATACGGTTGAATTTATAGAATACAAATCAGGTACAATTTTCTATAAAACCATTCTTAAAAAGAGTGGTGAGAAATTATCTGTGTTATTTTTCGAAACACCTTATCAACTGATAAGAAAAAAGACAAAATGTAATGTATTTGCACAAATTATTGATGGCGAAACCGAAATAATTGTCGATGATAATACATATGTTTTGAAGTTAGGCCAGGGAATAATGATTCCAAGGTTTAATTATTTTAAAATTAAATCTAAAAATGACCGCGAATTTAAAATGATATTAACTCAATTAATATCAAGAGATAGTCATAATTCAAATGCGATTGCATCATGAGTTTTAAAAAGTTTGTATCATCTTAAATACATATAAGTATAAATTTATAATTATTTAATAAAAAACTAAATGCAGAAATAAAAGTGAAAGCAATGCAAGTTTTA
>JBHJOO010000378.1:0-7298 GCA_050329675.1 Balneolaceae bacterium | reverse complement strand
ATCCAATTCAAGAGCTTGTCTTTCAGTGATTGCATCTCCATCTCTTACTGCTTTCTTTGCCCATTCCGCATTTCTTCCGCGCCTCTCGGCAATACTCTCAATATAACTTTCCGAATAACTGAATATTTTTTTTTGAGCAACCGTATCCATCTCGGCTCCGCCCATCTGTACCGGTGAGGCAGCCCCGATATTGGTTGCCGGTGCCATGGCCGCAATATGAGCGGCAAGTGTGATGAACGTTCCGGCACTTCCCGCATTGGCCCCTTCGGGTGATACATAAACTGCAATGGGAAAATTGGAACCAAGCATAATCTGAACAATATCCTGCGTAGAGTTGAGCAGTCCGCCTGGGGTATCCAGTTCTATAATCAGGATTTCATCACCATTGCTTCTGGCTTTTCGTAAACCCCGTTCGATATAAGAAGTAGTAGTTGGCCCGATGGTACCCGAAACACTGATTACACTTACAGATTTCCCGGATCGGTTTTCAGAAACGTCTTGCTGAACCGACATGCCTGTTAAAATAAACCCGGCAATGAAAAAGATATATGCGATATGTCTCAATGATATCATACTTTTAAAATCAATCTTGTATCAATTACGTTCCTATACCTACAACTTGCTGAAATTCAGCCTTTTAAACAATAATTCAGTACAATTTTTTTAAAGGTTATTTTTGATGTCAAGTTTTTGTTATATGTACTCAAGAATAATGGGAATGATAAAAAGGAGAGAACGTAACATTTTATGTTTGTATTTTAATTTTACATAACCTTTTTTTATTTAGAACCGTGTTCATTTAAATTTATTTCGATACATGGAGTAGAATTAACCTCATTATTAAGTTTTTATTCCTGAAAGATGACGTGTTCATGATCCCGGTGTCCGAATTGCTACTCTGCATTACATAAAAAAGAGTATTTTAAACTGCCTTGAACTATTGTTAGATTGCAATTTAAATAGTGCTTATTTTAAGATTTCAACAAATTTGATTTACTCTTGCTTGATCTTTCACCACTGCACTTAAAAATCTTCAAAACCATCGGCAATGCCTCAGATGCCATAAATCAAAAAACCTATGTGATAGGCGGGTATGTCCGTGATTATTATCTTAAACGGCTAAATGCTGATGAAATTACGGATATAGATTTTGTCACGGTTGGCTCCGGTATCAAACTTGCTGAATCGGTGGCTAAAGAATTAAATAGTACTAAAGTTGCGGTTTATAAACAGTTCGGTACGGCTCAGGTCCGTTACAACGATATTGATCTTGAGTTTGTGGGTGCCCGTAAAGAAAGTTATCGGCGTAATTCAAGAAAACCGATCGTTGAAGATGGTACCCTGAAAGATGATCAGATGAGGCGTGATTTAACCATTAATGCACTTTCCTGGTCTCTGAATAGCGATACCTTTGGTGTTTTGCATGATCCTTTTGGCGGAATACAGGATCTGAAAGATAAAGTTATACGTACCCCGATAGATCCGGAAAAAACATTTGATGATGATCCGCTGAGAATGATGAGGGCAATCCGGTTTGCAACTCAGCTTCACTTTAGTATAACGGAGGATACATTTCTGGCTATTAAAAAAATGGCTCCCCGGATGAAAATCATCTCAAAGGAGAGAATTATTGAGGAACTCAATAAAATTGTTTTAAGTGATAAACCCTCCAGAGGATTTTCCATGTTGCTTGAAGCGGGATTACTGGACTATATTTTTCCGGAAATGGTGAACTTGCTGGGCGTGGACGAGATGGAAGGCCAGCGTCATAAAGATAATTTCTGGCATACGCTGGAAGTACTCGATAATGTGGCGGAAGTTTCGGATAATCTTTGGCTCCGATGGGCGGCTATTATGCATGATATTGCCAAACCGCCTACAAAACGATTTAAAAAAGATACAGGATGGACTTTTCACGGTCATGATGCACTTGGCGCCAAATGGACCCCGAAAATATTCCGGCGTTTAGGCCTGCCTCTTGATGAAAGAATGAGATACGTGCAAAAACTTGTTCGCTTGCATTTGCGCCCAATTGCACTTGTATCAGAAGAAGTTTCCGACAGCGCAATTCGCAGGCTGATTTATGAAGCCGGTGATGAGATTGAAGACCTTATGACATTGTGCCGGGCTGATATTACCAGTAAAAATGAATACAAAGTGAAGAAATTTCTGAAAAACTTTGATAAGGTGGAAAACAAGATTAAAGAAGTTGAAAGAAAAGATAAAATCAGAAATTGGAAAAATCCGGTTACCGGAAATGAAATTATGCAGGCTCTTCATCTGAAACCGGGTCCCCTTGTAGGTAAAGTAAAAGAGGATATTAAGGAAGCCATCATGGAAGGGGATATCCCCAATGATCATGATGCCGCCATCGATTATATGATGAAAAACAAAAACAAGTATTTAAAGGGGTAATTAAAATATGCCTGCCTGGATTGCTTATTCACATGCTAAAATTAACCTTGGACTTTATGTGCTCGGGAAATTGCCTACCGGTTATCATCAAATTGAAACGGGATTTTGTTTTATAGAGTGGAAGGATCATTTTGATGTGAAATTATCAGATGAATATGTACTGAACATATCGGACAAATCGATTCCAAATGATGAAAATAACCTGATTTCCAAGGCTTATCACGCATTTGAAAGATATGTAGGTTTAAAAAATCATTATACATTCAACATCAGGAAATCAATTCCTGCCGGGGCTGGCCTTGGAGGAGGCAGCAGTAATGCCGCATTAACTCTTCGAATATTAAATAAGACAGAAAAGGCAGGGTTGAATGAAGAAGATCTGATCGATATAAGCAGAACCCTTGGAGCAGATGTTCCGTTTTTTATCCGAGGAAAAACCGGAATAGGAAGAGGCTTGGGCCATGATATTGAACCGTTAGACATTCAGCCCGATTCCTGGATTGTCACAATTTATCCGGGGTTTGAATCATCCACAGCAGAAGCTTATCATTATTGTACGCCTAATCCGGAACCCGAGTTTGAACTAAAAGAAGTACTGGTGAATGAATCCTCAGATGAGTGGAAATATCTTCTCTTTAATGACCTTGAAGCTCCGGTAATTGCTCGCAATGAACTAATCGGTAATATTAAAGATCAGGTATATGATTTGGGAGCATCATATGCCTCTATGACTGGAAGCGGTTCCGCTATTTTTGGGATTTTTGATCAGGATTTTGTTGCAATTAATGCATATGAATCGTTTCATAAGCTTGGTTTTTTATCAAATTTGACCCGGCCAGGTTTTAAACCGGACCGGGGAATCTATTTGAAAGAAGACTAATGAAAAATGTTATCTTTAAGCATCTGAAAACTGAATAATTCAGAATAAACTTTTTACTTAACTTTTATTACACATGGCCAATAAGAAAAAAAATGAGGTTTTACCCCGAACCGGAATGGATGCCGACTCATTCAGGGAGGATATAAAACAACATCTTAGATACACCCTTGCAAAAGACAAATATTCATCAACCAACTGGGACAACTACCGGAGTGTTGTGCTGTCGGTGATGGACCGGCTGCATGACCGCTGGATCAATACACAGCAAACTTATTATAAGAAAGATGTGAAGCGTGCCTATTATATATCCATGGAGTATCTGATCGGAAGGCTGCTCGATAATATGCTTATTAACCTTGGTATGCAGGATGTTGCGGCTGAGGCTATGAGCGATCTGGGTCTGGATTATGATGAAGTTCGGAATGCCGAATGGGATGCAGGCCTCGGTAATGGCGGCCTTGGGAGGCTTGCTGCGTGCTTTCTCGATTCAATGGCTACAATAGGTATACCGGCGATCGGGTATGGAATCCGGTATGACTACGGTATTTTTTATCAGAAAATCGAAAACGGGTATCAAATTGAAAAACCGGATTTATGGTTGCGTTATGGTAATCCCTGGAGTGTGCTTCGCCCAAAAACAAAATACAATGTTCCGTTTTATGGTGAATCTCATGTTTTTAATGATGAAAACGGGGATGTCAGATTCAAGTGGCAAAATACACATGATGTGCTGGCAATTGCATATGATACTCCCATTCCGGGTTATAAAAACAATATTGTAAACAACCTGAGATTATGGAAAGCAACTTCATCATCTGCCATTGACCTCAAAAGTTTTAACCAGGGGCAGTATATTGATGCGGTTAAGGATACACAGCTGAATGAAAATATCTCACGGGTTTTATACCCGAATGATAAGGTATTTGTCGGGCAGGAACTACGGCTTAAACAAGAGTTCTTTCTTGTAGCAGCATCAATGCAAGATATACTTCGGCGCTTCAGAAAAACAAATGACGATTGGAGGAAACTGCCTGAAAAAGTAGCAATTCAGTGTAATGACACACATCCGAACCTGGCTATACCCGAATTAATGCGTGTACTTGTAGATGAAGAAGGCCTGAATTGGGAACAAAGCTGGGATATTACGGTGAAAACCATGGCCTATACGAATCACACTCTTATGCCCGAAGCACTTGAAAAATGGCCGGTATCTCTTCTTCGCAGCCTTCTTCCCCGTCATTTACAAATCATATACGAAATTAACAGGCGATTTTTACAAAGTATTCAGACAAAAGTTGGAAATGATCACAACAAAATAAGCCGGCTATCAATTGTAAGTGAAGGAGAAAATCCTGTAGTACACATGGCGTCTCTTGGGATTGTTGGATCACATAAAGTAAATGGCGTTGCGGCCCTGCATACCAACTTGATCAAAAAAACCCTGTTCAGAGATTTTTATGAACAATTTCCAGATCGCTTTACGAACAAAACTAATGGAATCACACCAAGGAGGTGGTTACGTCAATGCAACAGGGGCTTGTCTGATCTGATTTCATCCAAAATAGGTGATGACTGGATAACTGATCTGATGAAAATCAAAAAGATAGAAAAATTTGCTGAAGACAAAGATTTTGTAAAAAGTTTCGTAAAGGTAAAAAACGAGAACAAGAAGAGACTGGCTGACTATATTAAAGAAAAGCAGGGAATCGATTTAAATATGAATTCTATCTTTGATATTCAGATCAAGCGGATTCATGAGTATAAAAGACAACTCCTGGTCTGTCTTCATGCCATCACTCTTTATAACAGAATAAAAGAGAATCCGGACCTTGATATGGTTCCCCGAACGATTATTTTTGCGGGTAAAGCAGCACCCGGATATGCGATGGCTAAAAAACATATCAAGCTGATAAGTGCTGTCGGCAGAAAAATAAATAATGATCCGGAAGTGGGAGATAAACTGAAATGTATTTTTCTTGAAAACTACAGTGTTACTCTTGCCGAATTGATGATTCCTGCTGCCAATCTCTCCGAACAAACATCCACCGCCGGTATGGAAGCTTCCGGAACAGGAAATATGAAGTTTGCACTTAACGGGGCGTTAACCATAGGAACGCTCGACGGAGCAAATATAGAAATAAGGGAAGAAGTTGGTGAGGAAAATATCTTTATTTTTGGTAATACCGTTGATGGCGTGGAACAATTGAGGCTTGGCGGATATAATCCCTGGGATTATTATAACGGAAATGCCGAACTAAAAAAAGCTATTGACCAAATTAAAAATAATTACTTTAATCCTGACGAACCCGGAATTAATGATCCGATTATTGAAGCCTTGCTTGAGAAAGGAGACTTCTTTCTTGTACTTGCCGATTATGAGGATTACCTGAGAGCACAGGCCGAAGTGGAAAAATTATATCGCAATCAGAAAGAATGGAATATGAAAGCGATATATAACACGGCCCGGGTAGGCAAGTTTTCATCAGACCGGACAATCCGGGATTATGCAGAGGAAATCTGGGATACAAAACCGGTGATATAAATAGTTTTTTTAATTGCCAAAGAGCATTATTTACATTCCATTACAAAATAAAGATCATGCCTGATTTTTCGGATCGAACTCTGATAGAGATAATTGCGGAAGTTCATGAATTATTAACAACCACTCTCTTTACGTTACAGGAAACACCGGTATCACTTTTTTCTATTACTGTTTTTTTAATTTTCATTACGATTTTTATCCTGGCCGGACGCTTTATCAAGAGCCTGCTGCAAAACAGGATTTTAAAAAGATTTGATATAGAGCATGGCCTTCGCTATACCCTTGCAAGGGTCACTCAGTATACAATAATCAGTATTGGCATACTTATCTCCTTTCAGTTTATCGGAATTGATTTGAGCAGCCTTGCTGTAATTTTTGGTTTGTTATCTGTCGGGATCGGTTTCGGTCTGCAGAATATTACCAGTAATTTTATTTCAGGCCTTATTGTTCTTTTTGAACGGCCTATCAGTGTCGGAGACCGTGTAAGTGTGGGAGGTGTTGAGGGTGATGTCATAGAAATAAACATCCGCGCCACAAAAATCAAAACATTAAATAACATTTCAATTATTGTACCCAATTCTGAATTTGTAGCCAGTAATGTAATCAACTATTCTCACGGTGACCCAACCTATCGCCTTGATTTGAAAGTAGGTGTATCATACTCATCTGATCTTGATACAGTTTTAAAAGCTTTACAGGAAGTACTTGATGAGCACCCGAAAATCATGAAAACCCCCAAATCACAAATTCATCTTGTTGAATTTGGTGATTCTTCATGGAATATGCAGGTCCGTGGCTGGATTCCTGATGTCAAAGAATATCCGGTTATCAGAGATCAGCTGAATCAGGCAATCGTAAAAAAGTTCAGGAAAAACAATATCGAAATACCATTTCCACAAAGAGATCTGCATGTCCGTTCAAGTATATCTATTCCGCATAAAATTGATAATGTCAAGACAGAGTAACCGGGCTAATCGAAACTTGATTAAACATTTTATCAGGTTTTTGTATTCTCATAACAGCTGAACAAATTCAACATCATCAACCGGTTCGCCTAAAAAACGTTTTGCCAGTTCTCCAAAACGCTGAGGACGGTCCGTAACATAACATCTGAGCCTTGCCCCTTCACTACTATTCAGAAGTTTTTTCTCAGCTAACAAATCAACGGCCATACCGGCTATGGCATCACCTGAATCTATAATTTGAATATCCCGTCCGTTTTCCCGAAAAACAGAGTCAATAGCCGGTTTAAAAAGCGGATAATGAGTGCAGCCAAGGATCAGAGCTTCTGCTCCGTTATGAAGAAAATCTTCAAGATAAATTTCAAGTATTTCTTTCGAAATTTTATTGTCAATCCATCCCTCCTCGGCAAGCGGTACCAGCAGCGGACAGGCTCTTGATTTGATACGTATAGCAGCATTACCCCCATTTAATGCTTTCTCGTATGCGCCCGATCCGATT
>JBHJOO010000336.1:0-10610 GCA_050329675.1 Balneolaceae bacterium | reverse complement strand
GCACTCTCGCAGTACGAGGATATTGAAAGCGCCGGAATTATGGGCCTATTGCAGGCGCTTGAAAATTACGACTGTTCAAAACAAATTCAATTCAACACATTTGCCTATTATCGAATCCGCGGCAATATAATCGACTATCTGAGATCTATTGATCAACTGCCGAGAACAGACAGAACGCTGTTTGGGAAAGCACAGGAAATTATTGATCAGCTTCAACAGGAACTTGGCCGCCAGCCTGAAGATGAGGAAGTGGCTGAAAAAATGGAAATGTCACTTGAGGATTATCAAACCCTGCTGAGTAATGTTCAGCAGCGGGCCGTGTTATCACTGGATAACCCGGTGATTTCGGCTGAATCGGATCAGCCGGTGCTGGAACAGATAAAGAATGAAGAATCTGAACAACCTGATTCCCGGTTTGAAAAGGAAAGTATGTCGCAACAAATTAAAATGGCAATCAATCAATTTAAAGAGAGAGAAAGGCTTATCCTGGCACTTTACTACTATGAGGATCTAAATCTAAAGGAAATTGCCCTTCTTATGGGACTGACAGAAGCGCGTATCTCACAAATTGTAGGAAAATTACTTCTCCAGCTTCGGGCAACTCTTCAAACCGAGATGACCGGCAGCTGATCCCCTGATATCCGCAATATTGCTCAAAAAAAGTTAGCTTTCAAACGAAGGAGTCATTCCGAAATTATTCGGAGCTGGTGTATTTAAGAAATACAGTAAAAATAAAAATCAAACTTGACTTAACTTTTAAAAAGTATTACATTTTGTACAACAAATAATAATCAGACAAAACCTCAATGAGATCCGTCCGGTTGCCCGATGAGCTTGAACATGAGTTAGAGATACTTTCGAATCAAAAAAATATTTCGAGATCCGAAATTATTAAAGAAGCACTGGTAGAATATATGGCTAAAGAAAAAACATACAACAATCCTTATGAATCAGGCAGGCAGTATTTTGGTAAATTTGGCAGCGGAGAGCACGATCGATCTGTAACCTACAAATCCCGAATAAAATCAAAACTCCGTGAAAAGCGCACTGATTGATGCCGGGCCGATTATTGCATTATTCGACAGAGACGACCAATACCACAGGGTTACACTGAACTTTATTGAAAAATACAAAGGGCGTCTCATATCAACCTGGCCTGTATTAACCGAGGTATCTTATATGCTTGATTTCAATGCTAAAGTACGCTTCAATTTTCTGGACTGGGTAAGCAATGGCGGTATTGAACTCCATAATCTGGAACAATGGGATCTGAAGAGGGTCAGGGCCATCATGGCGAAATATCACGATCTGCCAGCCGATTTTGCTGATGCCACGTTGCTGCAAGCCGCAGAATCCCTGAAATTAAAATATATCGTCTCTTTAGACCGGGATTTTCAAGTATATCGTCTTGATAAAGGACGCTCTCTCACAAATTTACTTCAATAGGCACATAATCTGTAAAACCTGACAGGTCTCACCCGATATGTTAACTTTGACACGACATTGGCTCTCACCTGCTTTTACCCACCTATTGCCTGCATTATTTTAGACAGATAATCCCAAATCTGTGTAAAGATCATATCGAAGGCAGTGGGTGCAAAAGGCAGCACCCACAAAAGCAGTACAAATCCGGCACCCACTTTGAGTGGCAGAGCAATAAAAAATACATTCGCCTGCGGCATTATTCTGGCAAAAATTGCAAATGAAAGATCCATTAAAAAAAGCACAATGATAAATGGGGACGCAATTTGAATGCCTGTAATGAATAGCCTTGTTGCCATTTCCATAAATACCGGTGCAACCGCATGTGCGGCTACCGTTCCAACAGGCACAATATCAAAACTGTGGGCAAGGGCACGAATATAATAGCCATCACCACCTGTACTGATAAAAATAAATGTACCAAGCAGCACAAAAAGCTGGCTGATAACAGATTGCTGTGTTTGGTTTACAGGGTCGATAAGGCTTGCAAAAGCGAGGCCTATATTAAGACTCATAAGTTCACCGGCGATTTGCAGTGCAGCAAATAAAATTTGCCCGGTTAATCCCAGAGCAATCCCGACAAGCAGTTCTTTCACAATGGCAATAAATACCTCCAGCATTTTGGCGTCTGCCGGAATCGACATATCCTGAACAGGAATAACCGGGAATAGCATTACGGCAAGTACCAATGATAAAAACACTTTGACTTGAACAGGAATAGAACCATTACTGAAAAAGGGAGCTGTGGCCATCAGAGCTCCAACTCTCACAAAAATAAGAAACGAGGTGAGAATATATTCAACCTGCAGCAGTTCCATTTATCAATTTTACATCATTATAAATTCAAAATTAAACTTCAACTTACAAGTCAACTTTTGCTGCTATACGTTTTACTCATTTATTGTGGCAATAAATGCAAAAATACGCTCCATAAAATCCGTTGCATACTCAAGCATAAATCCAAAAAGAAGAAACAACATAACGACCACTACAATCATTTTTGGAACATAAGCCAGGGTCATCTCCTGAATTGTAGTAACGGCCTGGAACAGTGCAACGATCAACCCGATAATCAGGGCACCGGCCAGAATAGGTCCGGCAAGAACCACCATAGCAGTTAATGCTTCCTGCAGCCAAAATAAACCTACTTCTGTATTCATATCAGTTAAAACTTCTGATCATTGATTCAACAAGTAAATACCAGCCATCTGTGAGAACAAATACGAGAATTTTGAAAGGAAGCGACACAAGCACCGGTGGCAAAAAGAGAATCCCCATCGAAAGAAGAATGGAGGCCACAACAAGATCGATTACCATAAATGGCAGGTAAATCAAAAACCCAATCTGGAATGCAATGCGCAGTTCACTAATTACAAATGCGGGTACCACTGCATAGATAGGCAGTTCATCTAACCCGGAAACCGGATCTATATTGCCAAGATCCATAAACATCAGCAGGTCCTTTTCCCGGGTCTGGTTCACCATAAATTCTTTAAGCGGCAAAGCAGCCCTGCTCAAAGCTTCAGTTTGTGTAATATCCTCTTCGATATATGGCTGAATGGCGAATGTATTAATTTCATTAAATGCAGGTGCCATAATAAAAATAGTCATGAATAGTGCCAGCCCGAGCAGCACCTGATTCGGAGGAGATTGCTGTGTTCCAAGCCCCATTCGTAAGAAGAAAAAAACAACCACAATCCGTGTAAAACTTGTCATCATAGTGATTATAGCCGGCCCGAATGAAAGTACCGTTAACAGAATCAGAGCCTGGATAGCAAGAGAGAAGTCCTCAACATCACCGCCTATATTGATATTCAATCCGGTTTGAGCCTGGCCGGCTGCCTGTGCAATAAGGTCACCAGGCATAAAACTCAGAATAATCGCCAGTAAAACTGCCCAAACGAATTTCATGATTTTTTACCTGTTCCGTTTAACACAGTGCCATTGTGCTGAAATCTGTGGAGCAACTCTGAAAATACCGGTTTTTTGACCGCTTCCGGTTCATCCTTCATCTTAACTTTTTTCCAATCGGTTCGCTTGAATGATTTCAGGATATGTAATCCGGAATCACCGGAACTCAAAATCCAATACTCGCCGTTAACCTGAGCCAGGACGAGAGCGTTGTTTTCGGAAACCTGGATTGTTTCAAGAACATCAAAATTTGGATTTACCCTTAAACCTGATTTATCGGGCGTTTTGTTTTTTAAAAAAAAGTAACTGCCCCCTGTTACAATCAGCAGAAAAAAAACCATACCGTATCCCGGTGCAGAAGATCTCTTTTCGGGCAGTTTGATATCAGGCTCAGGCCGAATTTCCGGTTCGGCTTCAGATACCTGGCCCGAAATCTTTTCAATATTTTGGATATCCACATAACCTTCATTTTTCCAGGAATTGGTCTGAATTAACACAAGCAGCCACAATACGATCAGTGTGACAGAAAATCCCGTAACAAACCGGAGCGTTTTTCGTGGATTGCGTTTAAGCTGCAGCCTGAACTTGTCGAAATCCATATCAGGACACCTTTTTCATGGATTCATGAGCAGCCATCAGTTTTGTAACACGCACACCAAAATGCTCATCAATCACGACCACATCTCCCACAGCAATACAATGGCCATTCACAAGAATATCCACCGGTTCACCGGCGAGTTTTTCCAACTCTATAACAGATCCTTTCATCAGCTGTAAGATCTTTCCCAATGGCATTCGCTTTCTTCCCAATTCTACGGACACCTGCATATCAACATCTTTTAACATATCGATATTGCGAATTTCCCTTTGATTTTTAACGTCACCGGATTTATCAAAAGGCTCAAATTCTACATTTGTACCTTCTTCATTTTTTACCCTGATGTTGCCTTTGGCTTCATCACTCTCATTATCCAGGCTCATACCATTTGCCACATTCAGTGCAATTTCCGAAAAACCGGGATCTGCAATCTGATTTTTACCGTCCCAGCTTTCCAATATTTGCCCGGCAATCTCTTCATTTGGCAGGGATACGGCAAAAACAAACTCCGGTGCAAAATCCTTATCTGCAAAAGTTATTTTAAACTTGATAACCACATATTGCTGCAGGTTGAGAACAGTTTTTACCTTTTTACTTTCAATCTCAGAAAAGAGATCTATTCGCAATTCAATTCCTGTATTTTCAAGAGATTCTGAAATCAGGGCAGACACGCCTTCGGTAATCTCACGAAATATGATTTTTCCGGCCTCTGATGATTCTTCATCCGGAAGATTTTTCAGCAATTTGTTAAATGAGGTAACCCAGTCACCGCTAAAACCAAATAATGCTTCTGTCTGGAATTTCTCTTCAATCGTCTTGAAGATAATAAGGTTTTCAAGTGCTTTTGATGTTTGCTTTACATCCATTAAATCCTGATTATCGGATTCAATAACAACTCCATATCCTGAGAGTTTCTCAAATAATTTTTCAAGCGCAGGCTTAAAATTTTGAATTGATTTTTTCCAGTTTTCCATTTTTATTCGTTTGTTGATTAAAGGTCTGTTCGATCGTTACTGTTTTTCCGGATATTATAAATTTTTATCGCTTTTTTACCTCTCATAGATCCCGGATATCCATTCATCTTAATCCTGTTATTTATCATAATTCGAAGCGGATCATCGATTTGCTGATTCAGCATGATGACATCACCCTGTTTCAGCTCAATCAATCGATTCAGGGAAACATCAGTCTCTCCGAGAAGTACTTTTATTGTGATTTCAGCCTGTTTCAGATCCTCCTCAAAATTTTTCTTTTCAATAGAAGAAAGAGCTCCTGAAAAATTGGCTTTATCCATGTTAAAAGAATTACTGATAAGCTGATCTTTAAGCAATGCATAGGGATAGCATATTGAAAATGGCACTCTGAATTCATCAATTTTGAACCAGAACCGGACGACTATTCCCGGATCATTTGCTGAAATTGTCCGGATATTTCCCGGTTTGCTCTCATATATATGATTAAGAACAGTAAATGGGAAAAAAGATGACCAAACATGACTCAGATCCTTGAAACATTTTTCAACAATACGTCCTACAATTCTTTCCTCAACGCGAGTCAGTATTCTTTTTTCTTCCAGGTACTTTGCTTCACCGCCACTTTGCCTTTCAATACAGTATATACAAAATCCCGGATCCATCTGCATAACAGCCCAATCACCAAGTTCTTCAATGTTGAACAGGAATAATGCAGAGGGTGGATCTATATCATTCAAATATTTTGAAAAGATAACCTGCTCAACGTCAGTTAGCGTTACTTCCACATTGTGATTCAGTACTTGAGCAAAAATTCGTTTCGCATTTCTTGCATACATCTCGTGGATGTTTCGAATTGATCGAATAATCTCCTTGCTTACAAGTTTTGGCTGTCTGAAATCGTACGGTTTCAACCGGTTTAGATTTGTTTCAGCTTCCCTTTCTTCTGTTAGTATTGCATCCGACATTTATAAAAAGTGTTCATTACTGTATCACGTATTTAGTAATGAACAAATTCCGTACCGCTTTTCTTTCAAGCAGGTCATTAACTTCGTTAATAAGCTCATTTTTAATTGTTACTCTGTTTTCGACTGAGCTTAATTCACGCACTGTTTTTTGTATAAGATGTGAATTTACCTTGTCTATAATCTCAACGCTCATTTTATCTGCTCTCGAAACATCGTTGCTATTGTTCATTTCGAAGGCCAAAGACAGTATAAGATACCTTTCTCCATTCGAGTTGGCAGGATTAATAATAATGTTATCGACTTTATAGTATACCCCCCCTTTTTGATTCATACCGTCCAATGTTTGCCTGATATCAGGATATTTTTTTTGGATAATAGCATAGGCTGCAATTCCCTGTGCTACTATCACTGCAATCAAAAGGAAAATTTTTCCAATTTTTAAAAATTTATTCCTTTTATCTGATTGGCTGTCCGCATCGTCTTCAGGCGAATTTTCAACATTATTTAAATCTTCTTCAGACATTTCAATTTTTCCGACTTAATTTTAATTGATATTATTTATAATTACCGATTCGTACTTAATGAAAACTTCCACTCTTCGATTACGCTGCATATTATCTGGTGACGTATTAGGTACTCTTGGCCTGAATTCACCAAAACTGCTTATACTGAATTTTCCGGGGGGTAAACTCGAATTATCTTTTAAAAAATCCATCACCGAGAGTGCTCTTCCTGCTCCCAGTTCCCAGTTCGATTCATATTTTCGATTATCTGAAATACGTATCGGCCTGTTATCCGTATGGCCCTGAACATCAATTACATCCACTTCTTCGATTGTATATCTTTCAATACCTTTTACAATTTCCTGAAGCAGTGAAAGGGACTCCGGCAGCAGAACGGTTGAATAAGTTCTGAAAAGTGCTGCCTCACCCATTATTATCAGAACCCCTTCCGGTATAAGTTCAATCTCTATCTGGTCTTCAAGGTTTTCACGCTGAATTTTTTTGTATAATTCATCCCAGTTTTTAGCACGCTGCACATCGATTTCAAGTACTTCGTCGCTAAATACCGATTCATACTGAAGCACACCTTTTTTACCCTGAAACGCACCAATAATGGCCGTAAATTTATTTTTCTCCACACCGGGCGTAAAGGTGTACAGAACGATGAAAAAAATCATCATCAGTGTAATAAAATCGGCATAGGTCATTAACCAGTTGCCGCCAGACTTTCCACCAGATTTTCCCATGGTATTTTTTGATAATTTTTCCAGTTTTTATACAGCTTGTCTTCCCGTTTTTTGTCGAAACTCTCTTTATCATAATAGGCCAGGTAAGCAGCTCTTTCTCCGGGAGACAGGAAGTTTAACAGCTTGTTTTCCATAATACGCGGGTTTTCCTCTTCCTTTATTGAAATAATTGCTGTTTTAAACAATCGTTTTCGGGTCAATTGTTTTTCTCCCAGATGGTCCAGCTTTCCGGAAAGTGGAATGAATACCATATTTGCCAGCATGGTTCCATAAAGTGTTGTAATCAGGGCAATGGCCAGGCCTACACCGAGAGATTCAGGATCCTGTATATTTTGCAGCATAAGTACGAGGCCAATGACTGTGCCGATCATTCCAAAAGCCGGGGCATATTCACCCATTGAACCCAAAATATTAACACTTTTTTCCATTGATCTTTCAGCACTTTCCATCTGATCGTTCATAATACTGACAAGTGTATCCTTTTTAATTCCATCAAGCAGATACATCATTCCGTTTTTCAGGAATGGATCTTCGATCAGTTGAATATCCTGTTCCATCGCAAGCAATCCTTCACGCCTTGCTTTCCGTGAAAACATATTGATGAGTTCGATATCTGTCCGAAGATCCATCTCGCTATTTTTCAGATTATCAAAAAGGCTCGTAAATGTATTTTTCAAATCCTGGATGCTGTAGTTAACAATCGTTACCATCACAACACCGCCGCCAACAATTAAAAAAGCCGACATACTTATGAAAAGCCCAAGTTCACCTTGAAAAATGATCGCACTCAGTACAAGAATGAAAGCGCCTGCCAAACCGATAATTGTTGACTTATCCACTGGTGATTATTGTTTAAATTAAAAATGGCCTCTGTCCTTATTTATCGGATCAGAGGCCATTAAACTTAAGCCTGTTATTTGCTTTTTTTTATCGTTTCAGGGCAACGGTTTCTGCCAGAAGCTCATCAGCTGTTGTAATTACCCTGGCATTTGACTGAAAGGCACGCTGGGACGTTATCATATCTGTAAATTCCCTGGCCAAATCAACATTTGAACCTTCCAGAACACCGGAAGAAAGGCTTGTTGCTTCCAGGTTTCCGGCGGTATTTATAGCTATTTCACCGGATGCCACTGTATTTCTGAACAAACCACTTCCCACAGTTTCAAGGCCATTGTTATTTGCCACATTCGCAATAGCGAGCTGTGCAAGCTGCACATTTCTGCCATTGCTGAATACACCGTTGATAAATCCGTCACCATCTATACTGAAATCAACCAGCCGGCCTTCAGTAAAGCCATCCTGTGAGGTTATCTGTGCGGATGCTGAGCCTGAGAACTGTGACAATCTGGATCCATTATCCGGATTACCAAGATTAACATTAAAATTAACCGGATTCGCGCCATTACCCGGATCAAATTCAATGGCAAAGATACTTTCGGATGTAAGCCCGCCCGATTCATCGAATTCAATCGTACCGGCCGCACCATTTGTTATTTGCTCACCATCCAGAAAACTGGCCTCATATTCCCACGTATTCACATCGGTTTGGGTCAATTTAACAAGCAGCGTATGTGCACGCCCAAGGCCGTCAAATACGGTTGTACTGATTGTCTGGCTGCCTGTTGAGCCATCCTGTGTAATCTGAAAACCCGGCATATTGATCGTTCCTGTTCCGGTTACAGTTGCACTGATAATATTAAGTTCACTATCTCCAAGAGTATTTGACCTTAAGACCAGTATTCCATCCACAAGGCTTATATTACCTTCTCCTGCGATCGCCGTATTTATAGAATCTATTACGTCGTTGAGGGTATCTCCATCAGCAAATGTATGAGTAACCGTCAGCGCTGTACCGTCATTTAGGGTAAATTCAAACTCAATTTGATCACCGTTTACAAGATCTGTTGTTGTCTGTGCGAGATCATTGATTAAAGTTGTTCCGGTTGCTATGGCACCACCAGCTGTAGTAAATGCCGAACGCGACTGAACAACCTGAGATGTGCTTGTATCTGCATTCAGGTTACCTGCAACATAGATGTTTTCGGTTGCCTGAGGATCAAGGATATTCTGAAAATCAATTCGGATATCGGATGTTGCCCCGCCTGCCAGGATATTGCCAGAGGCATCTGCATTAAAACCCTGAACATTTCTTCCGGCCTGATCAACGAAAAAACCATCGCGGTTAAACGCAAAATTACCGGCTCTTGTAAGAAATGGCTGTGAGCCTTCATTTACCAGAAAAAATCCATCACCTTCAATAGCCAGATCTGTCTGCCGTCCGGTTGTCTGCAATCCTCCCTGGTTAAAATCCCGGTCTATAGCTGCAATCCTGACTCCGAGTCCAACCTGTGCACCGGATTGTGGTGAGGATTGTGACCCGCCACCGGATCCGATTTTCTGGTTCAGCATTTCAGAAAAAGTGACCCTTGATCCTTTGAATCCCGTTGTATCCACATTGGCTATGTTATTGCCAATTACATCCATCTTTGTTTGAAAAGCCCGGAGGCCGCTAACACCTGAATTGAGTGATTTCATTAATGACATAATTATACCTCATGTTTTAGTGACAGTTTAATCTGATTTACTGTCTGAACCTTGCTTTTGTAAAAACCGGGTTCGTTTTTGTTTGTGTTTTTTATTAAAAAAAAATTCTTCCGAAGACCTCCGGTGATTCAAAACCCTGGAAATTTTTACATTAAACCCCGATCTCTTCTACATTACCGAGGGAAATCAAAACTCCGTTAACCAACAGTTTTACGCCTTCGCCAGTGAACCTGACTTTTTCAACCTGCCCCTCCATAAATGTCAGAGCACTGATATTACTATCACCGTTTTTGGCTTTAACCTCGACGGTATATACTCCTTCCGGAACCCGGTTACCATCATCGGTTTTGCCATTCCATTCCCAAATGTGATCGCCGGGTGACAGATTTTCCATTTTATCGGTTCGAATTACAGTACCGTTTGCATCACGAACAATAATTTCCGCATCCGATGCCAGTTGATTCAGCCTGAAACTAATTTCGGATTTTCCGGATTCACCAACCGCAATCTGGTTACTTAGTACTTTTACCGTTTTACCTGCCAGTGACGATGCAAGTGAATTCGTTAAACCATTGCTCATGATATCCTGAGCCCTTGAAAGTTCAGCTATTCCCTCATTCATATTGATGAGCTGTTCCACCGAGTTGAACTGAGCCAGCTGGGTGGCAAATTCCGTTCCATCCATTGGGTTTATTGGATCCTGATTTTGAAGTTGCGCAACCAACAGCTGTAAAAACTCATTTTTGCCAAGCTGTCCGTTTGTATTTTGGGTAGATTGGGTATTGCCTGCTAACGCCTGGTTAATTCCATTAATTTCCATGTTTCACCTCGTTGTTTAAGCTGTCCATTCGTTTTTGTTAAATCCAAAGAATCGTAACTGATTGCCC
>JBHJOO010000159.1:0-6822 GCA_050329675.1 Balneolaceae bacterium | reverse complement strand
CTCTCGTATAGGTTACAACCAGGATCTGATCTACATGATATCGTCCTTCGGCAATAAACCGGGCAAACACACCTGCAATCGTGTACGTTTTACCAGTCCCTGCACTCGCTTCGATAAGTACTCTTGATGCTGGCTTCAGTTCAAATATATCGAGTGATTTCATAGACGGTCATCCCATGTGGTCAATTAAATCCCGAAAAACAGCTGTAGCGTTTTTCTGAAATTCAGGTTCCTCAGGCAGATTTCTTCGCGCAAGCCATAGCTTGTAAACCGGGTCATCCTTTTCTGCGAACATATATTTTCCGCCATGCCATTGATCTTCTGCCTTGCGAATTGCATCAGGGCTAAATCCGCTTTCGGATTCATTTCTGTAAACCAGCTCAAAAGCTGTTTTCGGAGCAAAAAGAAAAGGTACATTCAATCCATTCAGATAAATGTCAATCAGCGTCTCAAGTATCCCTTTGGCATTATGTACAGTTTTAAATGATTCCCACTTGCCTTTATTCTTTTTTGCATCAAACAAGACATGATTTTCAATCTCTTTCGTTTCAAAATGTATCAGCAGGGTGAGATATCTGATCCAGGCCGTAAGGCGGTTTTTTCCGGATGCGGCCGACAGGAATACATCCATATAACCGTGTTTCGAATATGTCTCAATGTATCCTGTTAACAACGGGCCATTTAGATGAATATCAATGATAATCCTCTGTCTTTTTGGGTCACCGGTTTTCTCTGCTACGTGATCCAGAATATTCTGTGTATTTTCAAAAGCTGTCTCTAAAGCAACCGTACCGGGTAATCCGTCGGGTAAAAAACCGCTGCGGAGCAGGAACTTTTGTATTGTACCGGGCGGGACCTCTTTTTGCTGCCATGTAAGCAGCGGTCCGGTCAGCCGGTAATTCAGCAATGCATCCGGAACAAACCGCTCATTTCCAAGCTGGTCATCAAAATCAGATAATCGTATGCCATACCGGGTTCTTAGAAACGTTTTAAGCGGATGCTGAAAGAAACTGATCAGATCCTGAAGGTTAATTGCCTGCTCCGGCTCCCTGAATGGCATCGGTGAGTCAAGGTAGATGCCGCTTTTTTTATGCTCCGCTATCACGGCAGTTGCCAGATCCGCATAGGTTTGAGAATGAGATCTGTTTTCCATGAATAGCGATTCTGAAAAACCGGTCAGTGGCTCTTCGGTAACAAGTTGATTGCGCTCAACACCGGTAATATCCCTGATTATATCCAGCCATTTTTCAAGTATAACCGATGGCGGAATATTCTCGTTATCCACCGGGCTTCTCCCGGTATAACTCATATAGAGTTTTTCTGTTGCTGACATCACATATTGAATAAACAAATGCCGGTCTTCATCTTTAACTGTCGTTTCATGAGGTTTCGGTTCCTGATGTATCAGGTCAAATTCAGGTACCGTATTATGGCGTGGAAACTGATCTTCGTTTAATCCGATCATCGCTACTATTTTGAATGGCAAATTGCGCAGCGGTACCATCGAACTAAACACAACACCACCGGCCAGATTTACAGCAGATGAGCGGTTTTCAACCAATCCGGATAATAGCTGCTGTCTGAAAAGAGAAAACGGTACAGGCTGATTAAACCCCGCTAAACGGTTTTGCTCTTCAACAGTTTCAATTACTTTTGATACAGCCGAAACCGGATAACGATTTGAACCTGCCGGAAAAAGAAAATTCATAAATATATAAGCCTGTTCACACCATTCACTCACTGTTTGATCTTTTTTTAATTCACTGCGAAACTTGTTCAGTGTAGTCAGCAGGGTGGAAAATTTTTCCAGAACCTCATCCATTTCAGAAGAATCGATTCCCCTGAATGCAGGGATATCATCAATCAGTGTAAAATCCCCACTCGCATACAAATGGCCGGACCAAAGCCTGTTCAGTGCTGCATGAAACGTATTTGTATCGTTTTCAGGCTGATCATGTTCACAACGGTGCTTTTGATCGAAACCCCATGTTACGCTGTTTTCAACCAGCCATCCCCGCATGACAGATAACTCGGAGTTACTTAATTCAAACTTTTCCATGACAGGGCCATTGTGAAGTAAATCCATAAAATCGGACGGGAACCAGCGGCTATCAATAAATTGGAGAAAATGTTCAAATACTTCTGCTGTCTCTGCGGAGTCATTTTGTCTGTCTCCGGCAAGTGAAAATGGTATAGCAGGTACAGTACCGTCTTTGGTTCCAAATACGGCTTTAATGAAGGGGGCGTATTGATCGATATCCGGTGAGACAACAGCAACGTCATCGGGCCTCAGCGTTGCAGATTGTTCAAAGCAATCCAGCAAATATTGGTGAAGAGTTTCAATTTCACGTAATTTTGAATGACACGAATGAATCCGGACGGAACTGTCCGGGACAGCCGGTTTCCCGCTCTTTAAATCACCGGACAGTATTCCCTTTTGAGTAAAACGGAGAAAATTCCCTGAATCTCTGAGATGAAATTGTGACACTTCAACCGGTTTTAAATCATACTTTTTTGAAAAAAAATAGAGTGTTTCATCAAATGCTTTTTCTTCTAAAATCATCTCATTCAAAAAAGAAGAGAGCCCTGTTTTTTTACTGGTTGAATCTGCAATCCGGTTACAAACCAGATAAACGGGAATCTGTTTTGCGAATGCTGCCAGCAGTTCGGTCACAGGTTTCGGTAATAACCCCGGATGAAAAACCCGGAGCTCTTTATTTGATTTGATATGAACATCTCCCCTTTTAATTCCCAGTAACAAATTCTTCCAAAGAGATATTTTACTAAACTCTATCTCATTGGCATATAGTTTATTCCAATAATCATTTAAAATCCTCCAAAGGTTCATTTGCCATATTTCATCTCTGTTCGATGTCGTCAATTTTTCATTTTGCCAGCTCATAAGCATTCCGGGGCGATGCATTATGTATTTATCAAAAACGGAAGCGATCAGTTTACTCAGTTCCCAATATCGGATAGTTTTATTCTGATCGGGGGCCATCTTAATATAGTTTTGCAACAGATGCGCATTTTCTGGCAATTGCCGGTTTAGTATCAGGTTAAGAATGGCACACTGCATTGGGTCTTTATCAGAAGCAAGATCGGATGCTGTTTCAGGATAATGATTTCTGATTTCATTCCACATCCATTCGGCAGGCAGAAGATATCGGATATTGGCACTGATTTCGTTCAGTGAAGCAAATTGAAACTGAAGCCACCGGGCATTGTCACGATTCGGTACAATAATCTCAACACTTTGCAGCGGGTGTGAAGCCGGAGCCTTATTTATAGTATCATGAAGTTGTTCAGCAAGCCATCCGGGACTGTTGCTTCTGTAAAGGTATAGCATAAATCATTTTTGAAGAATAATACTCAATTTCACTTCTCTGCAAAAATAAAATCACGATTGACATTATCGAAATAAACTACTTTATTAGTTTTATGATATTTAAAAAATTGTTCACATCCGTATTTCTATTTATCTGGTTACCGTTTTATTGCAGCGGACAAACTCTGAAAGGCTATCTCCTGAGCGCAAATAACGAACCGATCCCGTCTGCACATATTCAAATCAGTCCATTTGCCAATGTAGAAAAATTCTTGTCGCAAACCATTCTTGCCAAACAAGATGGAAAGTTTACCGTAATAGTACCAAAACCCGGTTTATATAACATATCCGTAAAAGGTGCCATGCATCATAGTGTTACATTTCCGATGTTATTTCCTAACGAAGAAGCACGGAGTTTTAAGATTTACCTTGAGCCATTGGTATATAGGGATGGAAAATATTTCGATAATGAAGAGTACCTGTATTGGATTCGTGTATATGGTAATTTTAACAACTATAGTTATCAAAAGGGTATTCCCTTCGAATATCAGGGAGACGGAACAATTTCAGCTCCCATCTTCAGCCGTCTTGATACGGTCAGATATGTCATTCGCGGATTGACTACGGGTCCTGGTGTATTACCGGGAGCTGATCGATATGACTTACATCCGGATGGATATTATGAAGCACTGATTCACAACCCCGATGGTGTGATTCTACTTGAATACAACCCTGACTCGGGGTTGCCCTATCAATCAAAAAGAAAAAGCATAAGTAATTATCAAAGCTATCGCGCTCACCTTGTTTTTAAAAATGAATCCGATTTAGTTTGGGTAAAAGCCCCTCAGCTTGTAAGATCCCCTGATTCGAGAGTTAATATCGCCACTACAGAATTATTTTCACCAACTAAAAAAAGCTACAGACACAACTCCTTACAAAATTTTTATGAACGCCTGATTTCGGATATAATCGGGATGCTAAATATTACAGAAGACAAAATTGATGCTGCCTGGGATAATAATCGAAAAGCCGTTTGGCTTCTCGCTTATGCAGGATTGTTTACTCAGTTGATGCAGCAAAAAGAGAGGTTAATAAGATTTGGAATGCTTACAGATGAAAACAATGAAATCAGCTTCGAAAAAAATGAGGTATACAGAATGATAAACGATTATTCTGTGTACAAAGGTTATATAAACCAATTGACGAAAACAGTAACACCAGTTCACCCTGTATGGTCACTAAACCGGGCAATGGTACCGGTAAGCATGGATTTGATTGAATTGGATACGGAAAATCTTGAATATTTCAAACAGATAGCCATGTATCATCCGGATGAGTTTGTATCGGCACCTGTTTTTTTAAAATTACTCGAATATGAAATAAAACTATCTGATTTTAAAGCGCCGGATGAACTTACAACATATTCGATGATTCTTGAACGGTTTGGTGACAGAAATCTGGCCAGAAAAGCGAGAGACAGGATTGCAGAACATCTGAAAAACGATTAATCCTGACAGACTTATTCCTCCCGAATGTGTTTGGAACTGAGGGCTGCCTTCTCTACAAAAAAAATGCGCAAATTATCTGATGAATCAGACTATATAGAAATCAATATCCCCTGCTATTTACAAATCGTTCGATAGCTTGAGTTGCTGCGGCCGAGTAACTTGATTTATGATCATCTGCATAATTACGTAAACGATTGGTCACATCTTCCTCGATATAGTAACTGACAATTTTCTTTTGAGATTTTTCACTCTTCATCTCCTGTTCATGTTTTGATCTGAATGAACTTATTCTTTGCTCCGCTTCACTTTCAATTAATGCATTGTAGTCAGGTATATAATCAAAGTTTGAATTTCCTATAACGCTGTAACCAAGTGGGGAATGGCCGAGGCTTTTCTTATTTGTTGTAGACATAATCAGTATCCGTTTCGTATTTCTTTAGCGAGTGCAAAATAATCCTGGGCTCCATTACTGCTGCCGTCATATTCAAATATTGTTTTATGGTGACTTGGAGCTTCTGCAAGAGCAACATTATCCCGTATTACGGTGCCGTAAACTTTAGCTCCGAAATAATCCCTGATATGCCCGACAACTTCACGATTCAGGTTTTTACGATGATCATAGAGTGTACAGACTATCCCTTCTACTTTCAGATTCTTATTCAATCGTTTTTGAACAATTTTAATCAAATCCATCAATTTGGATAATCCATGCAACGCAAGGTATTCTGACTGCAAAACAATTACAATTTCATTAACCGCTGTAAAAGCATTTAATGTAAGTAAACCAAGATTTGGAGGACAGTCGACCAGAATAAAATCATAATCCTGTTGGATATGTACAAGGGCATCACGTAACAGGCATTCACGGGCGGGTTCATTCACAAGTTCCATCTCAGCTCCCGACAACTCTATTGAAGAGGGTAAAATTTCAAATTTTTCATGACTAATAATAACATCCTTAATGTCTGCTTCACCTCTCAATACATTATATATATTTGTATTCAGTTTTTGTGAATGCATTTTCAGGGAGTAGGTAAGGTTAGCCTGTGGATCCATATCGATTAACAAGACCCGGAAACCCATCCGGCTTAGCCCTGCACCCACATTGATGGTTGTAGTAGTTTTACCTACGCCCCCTTTTTGATTAGTAAATGCAATAGATCGTGTAGCCATATTCCGGAATTCAATTATTAATTTATCTCTATTAGGTATTAATAAGGATAATTTTTATCTAATAATGTTACAATGTATATCAATTTTCTAATAAATAAAAGATGCAATAATTATGATCAAATAAGAGCATTTCATTTATTATTTTACTACTGTTTATTAATCTATTCAATTCATTGAGTTATTGAATTTAGATAATTTCAGATTATTTTAATCTATAAATATGGCAAAACACAAACCCGGAATGAGATTTTTCAGCAGAAAATTAATTAAACCACAGGACCTGAATGCTCATGGAACACTATTTGGAGGGTCTGTACTAAGCTGGATTGATGAGGAAGCGGCTATTTATGTTATATGCCAGCTTGGTAAAGGAAATATCGCAACCAAATTTATGTCTGAAATAGATTTTGTCAGTTCCGCAAAACTGGGTGATATTATAGAGATTGGTATGGAAACCGTCAGATTTGGCAAGACTTCCATAACAGTAAAATGTGAAGTAAGGCATAAATTCACACTTAATACCATAATCAGAATCGACAAAATTGTATTTGTACATCTTGATGAAGAAGGGCGGCCAACTCCACATCATATTACCGAACCCGCAAATGAATAACTATCATAATGAGTTCAGAAAAAAGAAAAATTGACCGGGAAACCATTGCCGGTATGATGTACGGTGAAGACAAATATGTGAATGAATTTGCCGAAGCCTCTATCAGTTCTTTCACTGAGTTTAAGGAACAGTTTTCCAAACATCTGTTAAACAGGGATATGCAAAACCTGAGAAGTGCCGGTCATAAAATAAAACCGGCA
>JBHJOO010000457.1:0-4494 GCA_050329675.1 Balneolaceae bacterium | reverse complement strand
CAGCACCGACCGGATCTGTCAGCGTTGGGGGATTCGAGCAGGGAATCAACCAGAGGCTGCACGAAGTCCTTGCCACTTGCCTCGACGCTGTCAGAACCCCGGAAAGGCGCCGGGGATGCTGACAGGTCTGATCCTCCAACCTGACAGCACCGACCGGATCTGTCAGCGTTGGGGGTTCGGGCGGGGAATCAACCAGAGGCTGCACGAAGTCCTTGCCACTTGCCCCGACGCTGTCAGAACCCCGGAAAGGCGCCGGGGATGCTGACAGGTCTCATTGGTCTTGCGCTTAGACCCACCACTTACCAAGTCCTCTCATGGTAAACATATTTGCCATCAGGCGTTTTAACGGCGGTTTCATTATCAGCCGGATCAGCAGTTTTCGTATTCCGTACCGGGACTGTTTTCTGCCAAGCCACATATTCATTTCAGCCCTGCGGGCAACCTGACGGGCAATTTTTTTTCTGCGGGTCGAAAATTCATTCAATTTTGCAAACCAGGCTTCATTTGAATTTTTGTTTGACTCAGGCATGATCCGGGAAAGAATTTCCGCCAAATCCCATGCATCCAGCCAGCCTAGGTTCATTCCCTGTCCGCCGATAGGGCTGACCACATGCGCCGCATCGCCGGCAAGTAAGACCCGGCCTTTGTGATAAATCCCGGCAAGATAATGATACACCCCGAAACTGCTGAGCATAAAATTTCCGGTTTCCTTCAGGTCATGTCCAAGGCGGGCCTGAATGTGTTCTTCGATCAAACCGCGGTGAACCTCTTCATGAAATGCATCCGTCTTGACCACCCACCTCCGTTTTCCATCCGGCAGTGGAAAACATTCCACCAGTCCATCCCGGTGAAGATAGACGGCCGCATCGGCTCCAAATGAAGTGTTATCATCGAAATCTCCCATGATGTATGTGTCGGGATAGGGCGACCCGTGGAATTCTATTCCCACAAGTTTTCTTACTGTACTGTTTTTGCCGTCGCATCCAATCAGAAAAGAGGATTCCAGGGTGTGTTTGTCCCCGTTTTTCGTGTATTCGGTGATGACCGATTTTTCCGTCTGTTGGAGTCCGGTAATTTCAGCGCCCCGGACCAGCATATCAGGATTCAACTCACTAACCCACTTCTCAAAAATCTGTTCGGTTTTGTATTGCGGCAGTGAAAGGATAAAGTTGAAGGGGCGGGGACACTCTTCAAATGAGATTGTCCCCGCTTTTTTGCGGCCAATAAAGGCATGTCCCCGTTTGATTTTGAGCCCATTTTCTATAAAGTCAGATTCGATTCCTGCATCCCCGAACAGTTCAAGTGAAACAGGGTGGATTCCAAGAGATTTGGAATGGATGTCTATTTCGGCTTTTTTCTCGAGTACCCGGCATGTTATACCTGATTGATACAGCAGCCCCGCAAGAAATAGCCCGACCGGTCCGCCTCCGGCTATGATTACTTCCGTATCTTTCATCGCTCCGCGTTATACATTGCAATTAGCCTGTAGGGGAATAGCCGGTTCACCATCCAGCCGGCGGGCAGCAGTTCTTGCAACTCACTCTTTGTGAAACTTCGGCGGATTGAAAGCGGGCCGTCGGTCGGGATAAAAGTATTTCTGAAGAGGAGAGGGGATACCAGTGAAAAAAAGGCGTAGCCCAGATCACCCCGTTCGATGTCGTTAAATAACACGCGATACCGGCACAGTTTTTCCGCATCACGGCATAGATTCAGGATCTCACTGTCATCCAGGTGGTGAATCAGGTGATTGGAGATCACGAAATCAAACTGTCTGCCCTCTTTCACGAGTTCATCCGAACGGGTACATTCAAAGTTGATATTGCCGGTTGAATTCGTTCTTTTTGCAAATTCAATCGCCCGTTCATCGGGATCAATTGCTGTTATTTGAATTGAAAACCCATCTTTTCGAGCCAATTCAGACAGATGCCCCGGAACATCTCCGCCGCCGGATCCAATGTCTAAAAGTGTAATTTGAGTTGATGAATGATCCATTACAGGTCGGATTTCGTTTTTATAGACTGACTTCCATCCAGAGAGCATCCGGTTCATACGGTCGAATGTACGGTAGGTGCGGAACAAACCATCGCGGTTACAATCCGGATCATCCATAATTTCTGTAAGCCCGGTGTTCCTTTTGGATAAAATTAATGGCATAACGGATAAGCCTGATCTGAATTATATCAATGTTAAGTGGGCACTTTCAATCGTGAGACCCGGACCGAAAGCCATGGCTATTATCTGTTCATTTTCATTTGCCGGATCATTCGTTTTCTTCAGAATCTGATCGAGTACAAAAAGAATGGTTGCACTACTCATATTTCCAAAATTTGAAAGCACATAGCGGGATGATTCAAGCGACTTCTCGGGCAGTTTTAAACACGATTCGACTTTATCGAGAATGGCTCGTCCTCCCGGGTGTATGGCCCAACGGCTGACATCCTCTGTATCAAGGCCATACTTTTTTAAAACAGGATCCAGAAAATCATTAAGCCCGCCGGCAAGAAGTTCAGGGATGTAGGCAGATAGGATCATATTAAATCCTTTGTCACCAATCGACCATGCCATATCTTTCGATCCTTTTTTTGTTATTGTCGAAGCAAAAGCATTCATTTTGAATCCTTTTACTGCCGGTTTTTCTGAACGGACTAAAGCCCCGGCCGCTCCGTCGCCAAAAACAGATGCCGATATAATATCATCTGTTTTGATGCTTGCCTTGAAATGCAGGCTGCATAACTCGGCGGAAACGATCATCACATTTGCATTTTTATCATTACCACAAATCGTTGCAGCCATTTTTAGTGCAGACATGGCAGCGTAACATCCCATGAAACCGAGATGATACCTTTCAATATCCGGTTTCATGCCGAGAGATTGTATAATATCGACATCGGGGCCTGGTGCATAAAAGCCGGTACAGGATACTGTAATGAGATGAGTGATCTCGTCCGGTTGTGTATTCCCCGATTTACAAAGTTTTTTTGCCGTGTTTATGAAGAGATTACGGCCTTCACGAATATACATATCATTTCTGTAACCGGTGGGAGGGGATGCGCCGTGGCCGTTGAAAAATAATGATCCTTCTCCCGGGATAGTTGTTTTGAAATCTTCCAGGATTGAGTACCGTGTTTCAATGCCAGAACGTGAATAAACCTGGTGAATAATGCGCCTGTTCAGTTCACTTTCACCAATCAAATGTTTCATATGATCACGCAGATCAATTTGGCGGTATTCGAAACCGGGAAGTGATGTTTCAATTGAATGTATATATGCCGGCATATGTAAATTTTTTACCTCATTGGATATTGTACGTGAATTATAAACTTAATTCATCTCAACTTTTAAAATAAATGCTTTTATCCCTCCAAATCGTTCGAATGTCTTAAAAAAGAGGGTTCTACAGGAGTCTATCCGGATCTGGTTTGGTGCCAGAATCTGCCATTGTGAAGTATGGCTGCAATGGTTAAACCGAAAATGAGTCCAACCCAAAGACCCTGGGGGCCGTAATTGAATGTAAAGCCAAGAAGCCAGGCAACAGGCAGGCCAATAATCCAATAGGCAAACAGATTCACGAACATGGGTGTTTTGGTGTCTTTAAGCCCTCGAAGGGCACCAAATCCACTTACCTGTAATCCATCGGAAATCTGAAAAATGGCAGCCATGTAAAGCAGCTGGACTGCAATGTTTACTACCTCCACATCGTCAGTATAAATGGATACAATAATTTCAGGAACAAGAAACATAATCAGGGCGGTAAACGACATAAAAAGTGAACAAATTGCGATCCCGACAAATCCGCGGAAACGGGCCTCTGATAAATTCTTTTTTCCGGCAGCATTTCCAACTCTGGCTGATATGGCAATAGATAAGCCAAACGGAACCATAAATGCCATTGCAGCAAAATTGATAGCTACCTGATGTCCGGCTACGGCAGCGGTACCGATGGATCCCATTAGTAAACTGATTAGTGCAAAGAGCGTGACCTCCATCGTTGAACTGATCCCGATGGGCACCCCGATTTGAATCATTTCCCGGAAATATTTGATTTCGGGCCAGCGGAATTTTTTAAAGATTTCAAATCGTTTATAGGATTGAAATCTGAAGGTGAATACCAGCATGGCTGCAAACATCACAACGAAGACAATGGCTGAGGCATAACCGGTGCCCACAGCACCAAGCCGGGGGAAACCAAGCTTGCCATACATCAGAATGTAATTAGCAGGAATATTCACAATGAGGCCTGATAATGCTACATACATGGCAGGCCTGGTAACAGACAAACCTTCGCTGAAATACCGAAGTGCACCAAAAGCATACACGGGAAAGATTCCCCATGATATGGCTTTCAGATATCCGTCAGCCACAGGTATAACTTCCCGGCTTACATCAAGGAAAATCATGATAAACTCAAGATTTCTTAGGATAAAAAAACTGGGAATGGCAAGAATCTGACTGAGCCACAGAACCTGCCTTGCATTTTTTCCAACCAGGTGGAAA
>JBHJOO010000622.1:0-3410 GCA_050329675.1 Balneolaceae bacterium | reverse complement strand
CATCGGCAATGGTAGCAGGCGGGCTTTGGCTTCCTTCCTGGAACTGAAGGGTATTTTGTGCAAAGCCCTGTTTTTGAGATACTCCAGTCAACATAAGGATGGTAAACAACAGGAAAAGTTGCTTCATAAATTGAATCAGTAATTTTCTAAATGAATCATTATACTTTCCGAACAAACGGAAAACAACTGGATTTACAATCCATTACTAACAACCCGTTGAAGTTGTTCAAATGCCCCGCGCCAGGCATTTTCAAAATATCTCCTGGCCTCGTCCCATTCAGGCGTATTCCTCCATCCGGTATGAATCAGGGTTACCTGAACCCGGTCTCCATCAGGAATGAACGTGACGGTTACATTGGTGAGCGGACGCACATTGTTCATAAAATGCTTGTACTGTTTCGGCCCCTTCCATTCAAAGTTGATGAAACGGGGAGCATCAACGGCAAGTACTTTACACCCGATAGTGCTGTTGTTTTCGGGATCGTTCGGCTCCCAGAACAGCTCGTACTTTCCGCCGGCGTGCGGCTCAACATCGGCTTTTGCGGTGAGCCAGCTTTCAAGGAGAGTATTATCGGTAAACATGCGAAAGGCTTCTTCGGCAGTTATGTTGAGCTGTGCAGTTTGAATGATGATTTTGTCCATATCAGTCCTGGGTAAGGTTGTGGGTGCAGGAGCTGCACCCCTGTAAAAAAATAGCTGCTGTGTGAAAAGTATGAATGGTGTCGAAAATAACACCAACAGAAACACCATCGAGGCAAAAGTTTTTGAAGAGAAGATCATGTCTGTTTCCACTAAATTTCTCCCGCCAGGCGGGGAACGTCGTCAGGGTTGGAAAGTGTAGAGTTTCCGATAACCATGAGAAAATCCCAGGCGTTTACAAGATCGCGTATAGCATCTGTGAACTCCGGGAGCCGGTTCAGAACCGGATGCTTGCGAAACGGTTTTAAATCAATCAATGTCAGCCCGCCGGTATCCGATTGCCCGGTAAGAGATGCAAAGTGGCCGAGAAACTGATGATAGAGTGATCCGGGATCTTCGGATACGGGGTGGACATAAATGTGAACGGAGTGAGAACCGTTATAAACGGCAAATTCCGATATAAAATTTCCCAGGGAAAGAATATTCGTATTGTTGAAACCCCGCACAAGGTGATTATGGCCGAGTTTCAGGATTACATTAGGTTTTTCGCCGGTTTTTGTTTTGGCATTCTGGTAGTGTTCCAGAAACTGCTGTTTCATCCACTGTTCGCGTTCAAAATTGCTGACGTAAGCACCGGGGGGGCGGCCCTGTTGCCCTGCATAAATCCTGGATGTGAGTATGAGAGCATCAATCCATTTCTCTTCTTTTGAGCCGGGTTCCGGCCGGTATAGTTCTTTCAGCCTTTGATAACGTTCAACATCGGCGTGCACACCGAGAAATGCGGCCCTGCCCAGCTGCTGCATTGGTACTTTAAATCTCATCAGCTCCATTTCAGCGGCATCTTTTCTGATCTGCCGGAGAAAGGCAGCCGCTTCTTCACCGGGTGCGGAATCGAGCAGGAGGTCGAGAAGGTGAAGCGCGCCGGTAGCCTGGTCAACACCCCACACAGCTGGTCCCTCAGCCTTTGACATTTCACCGATTAGAGCAATCATTTCCAGCTCTTCGGCGAAGTTCATATGAATACTTATCGGATACCGGACCGCAATTTCTGCGATCTTAGTAGCATTCCCCCGGATTCCGGGTTCATTGATCTTCTCCATGATGAAAGGCCCGTTTTCAACCACCAGGTAGTTATACCCGAACCGTTCCTGTAATTCCGGGAAGAGAGCCCCGACAATTGCCGGTTGTTCACGGTTGCCATGGGATTCACTAAAAGCCAGGAACTGGCTGCCGTGAAGTGATTCGAGCAGCGGGTCGATGCCGGGGCCGGTTAATTTACCGTCTGAAAAAGAAATTTCATGGCTGTTTTCCTGAACAAGCCGGTCGAGCAGCAATCGCGGGTCAGCCGGCTCCTGTGCAACAGCGGCTGTTGAAACAGATAGAGTTAACAAAAGGGAAACAGCCGCGAAAAGCAGGTTCAGGCAGTTTGGATACTGGTTGGAATTTATAATCATAAGATATTTCATGTTGATACAGAATTTAATGTCAAATCAGGAAATAAAATGCACATCCCGAATACTGCCGGGACGACAAAGGAATTATCAGGGAACTGTTTCAGTCTTCAAATTGCGTAATATTTAAAAACAAGTCCTGTATGTATTGTAAAAATGCGAAGGGATTCTATTGCAGTAGTATTGACCTGTTCGGATTGAATGCTGATGTTGTCCATATCAGGCCGGGTTGAGGTTGTGGACACAGGAATTGTGTCCCTGTAAAAAAACGGATGGGTTGAAGCTCGGCTGTGAATGTACCGTGTATTACGGAATAGTCTGTAGTGAGGAGGCTGACAGCTTCGGCGAGGTTTCTGGCGGTAAGGAAGACCGAAACGTCTCACAGCTTGGAAGGCAAATCCGTACTCATCGTAGTTGATCTTCCTATCAATTTAGAGTTAAACCCACAATTCCTTAAGTCATTCAAAATGGACATTGACACCGCAGAAGATGGCCCTGAAGCCGTGTATCTGACCAAGAATAAATGGTACGATGTGATCTTGATAGACATACAAATGCCCACTATAGATGGGAAATTGGCGATGCAAGAAATCCGAAAATTTCATCCCAATCTTCCCATAATCGCTTTGAAAGTAGAAACCGTTGATAACACAAGGGATGAAGTGTTGCCTACGGAAATGAAAAAACTTATAGTCAAACCGATCACCGCCGAAGAGCTTACCCCAAAGATTTCAACCTAAATCTAAGACGCTTGAAGTCTAATTATTTCCCTCCCGTTAGGGAAGGATGTGTTGATCGCTTGTGCGGCAGCCTGGCGGTCGAATTCACGCTACCAAAGAACCGAAAAAGGTGAGCTAAAGCGTGCTCAAGAATCCCACAAACAAAATTCCAAATCCTCCGATCTCAGCTATGATCAGAGCCACCATAAATGTGATAATCACCCAATTAGGAAGTGTGAATTCCCCCAGTTTGTGGGGCTTTTTCATCTGATTATCGGTGTCTTTCAGAACTCCATGAATCACATATGTTGAAATCGCCAGAGCAAAAAACACGATGGGCGCTGCTGCCGACCAGAAAGTCACTGTTTCGGAATAGGGACTTAGTTCCACAAATTTGGCCAGAACCAGTGTGGCAAAACTATACATCAGCGAGGACCGATGCGCGATATCCACATAGACAGGCGCTTGTGCTTCCTTCGATGCATGGATGTGGTAGTACTTCCAAACGCCGGTTATTAAACCAGTGAGAAAGAAAATTCCACAAGCTGTGTACGTAAATAGCAGTGATGGAGCCATAGGGTAAATACAGTCAATAGTTTAA
>JBHJOO010000154.1:0-15992 GCA_050329675.1 Balneolaceae bacterium | reverse complement strand
TTTTTGAAGTATCAAAGTTCAGTTGATCACTGTATTTTAATTCATTGCCTCTCCAGATATCTGAAATCTCATAGATTGAGAAGTTAGCTGTTGCAGTTGTATCGCCATATACCTGATTTGAGAAAATAAACCGGATTTCCATTGTATCCGTTTCCGTATTAATAGAGTCGATAACCTGACGGCTTATGGAGGGTCTTAAGTATCCAACGGTTTCAATCATCCCGAAAAGCGGATCGTTATAGCTGCCAATTGCCATATTTCTTATATTCCCTGAATAAGTTGGATCACTTATGACCTCCGCATCATCTAAATCAATGGTTTTTGTACTAACATTAGCATCCGGATCAATAAACCGGCTGCCAACCTGTCCGGGATCTTCTTTACAGCCGGACAGAACTACCAAAATTAAAATTGCAGCTATACAATAAATGCTACAAATTTTGTTGTTCATCTGGTGTAAATCAAATTTTTGGAAACCGCTGAATGGCAAGGAGCTCTTAATCATTTGAACCGGTGATTTCCCGGTAATATTCTGCAAATTTATTGGATACATCTTCGGGCGAGCCCTGAATTTTAGTGGGATTAATTTCTAATTCTTTAAAAAGGTCGTCGAATTCATCAGACAAGTGATTGCCGGTTACAACATAATCACTGTACTGTAATCCGATTCGTAGCATGTCAACGTTATCGTCGATTAAAAGTTTTTCTTTATCAACATCATCCGGCAAACCAAGCAAATCCAGAATTCTTGAATCATTAAAAATTCCTTTGTTTTCAGGATGATGAAGATTGTAAACAATTTTTGTATTCTGAAAAATATCTTCGTTTTTATATTTGGTGCGGACTAACAAGGGAATTAAACCGGCTGGCCAGTCGTGACAGTGGATTATATCCGGTTGCCAGCCAAGATTCATAACAGTTTCAAGTACTCCTTTATTGTAGAAAGCAAGACGATCTGCATTATCGTCATAAAATTTTCCGGTTTTGGGATCTTCAAACAAGGCCTTTCGCTTGTAGTATGTGTCATTATCAAGAAAGTAAACCTGTAATTTCGCATTGGGAATACTTGCGACCTTGATTCGCATGCTTTCAACCTTATCACCAACTTCTACTTTAATACCTGATAATCTGATAACTTCATGAAGCCGGTTTCTGCGATCATTTATGGCTCCATATTTTGGTAAAAGAATTCGAATTTCAAAACCTTTGTCCTGCAATGAAGCCGGTAAAAACCGCAGCAAATCAGCTGTATGAGACATTCGGGCAAAGGGTGCAATTTCAGCAGCAGCGTATAATATTTTCATAAATTACTTATTTCGATTTAGATTATTCTCTTGTGATTGCCGGGATTTATTATCAGGTGAATACAAATTTTCAATTTGACTGTCATCAATGGAATAGAAATCAAACAGAGTATCGGAACGGAGGCCTAAACGGAGAGTTTCTACAGAAATTACTTCAGATGGATTAATATTGCCAAGATTCACGTTACAGCCAAATTTTCGAATAAACCATACCTGCTGTTCTTTTTGCGGAGCTTCAAATATCAAAAAATCAGATGATATTTGATCTGTAATCTCTTCGATTAAACCGGAACGAACCTCACCATTTGGCCTGAAAACACCTACCGTACCACTTTCCCGGGCTTCACATATTATTTTTTGTGCACCTGCTTCCAGTTCATTGTTTATCATTTTCACCCATTTATAAGGAGGTATGATTTCATTTGGATTCTTACTTCCAATCTCTGATAGAACGGTAAATTCCGTGCTAAGATCTTTTATAATATCAATTTTTCTGCTCTCAGACAGCCAAATGGTGCCATTTGAAACCTCTACAAGCTTAATATCCAAATTATTAAGCAATTTTACGTAATCATCAAGCTGATCTCTCAGTACATAAGCTTCAAATAAAGTGCCACCGAGATAAACAGGAATTCCATAATTCCTGTAAACCTCCAGTTTTTCTTTAAGATTTTGTGTTACATATGATGTTCCCCACCCCAATTTAATTATATCAACATACTCCGAGGCAACGTTACAGAAATCTTCAACTTGTCGTACACTGTATCCTTTATCTAAGCCTAATGTTATTCCATTTTGTCTTGGTTTAAAAGCGCGTTTAGGCAGATGATTAAGTTTAAATGGCATGTAAGAAGATTAAATTCGGTTAGTAAACCCTATAAGATACAAAACCGATGATTTTATAGAAAGTATTGGGAAAATGATTTCTGATCTGACTTATTTCGTTCATTTACGATTACTCAGATTTATAAGTTGGCGAATCCTGTCGGAATCAACATCATTAAGCATCTCCGGCGTGTAGCGCCATTCCCAGTTGCCCCCAACTGTACCGGGAATATTCATTCTGTGCTCTGCTCCAAGATCCATAAAATCCTGAAGCGGGAATATAGCCTGGTCTGAAACAGAAAGCATACCGAGGCGAATCAACTCCCAATTGACTTCTGAACCATCACTTCTTGTATATTCACGTAACCTGTGTTTTTCAACTTCAGGAGCCTGATTAAACCATCCTATGGTTGTATCATTATCATGTGTACCTGAATAAACCACACTATTAGAATCATAATTATGTGGCAGAAAATCATTTTTGGAATCACTGTCAAACGCAAATTGCAGAATTTTCATCCCCGGAAACTGGAAACGGTCTCTCAATTCTATCACTTCAGGTGTTACAAAACCCAAATCTTCTGCAATGATCGGAAGCTCACCAAGCTTTTCATGAATTGTATTAAATAATTTTGCACCGGGTCCTTTCACCCAGTCGCCTTTTATTGCTGTTTTTTCCTCAGCAGGAATCTGCCAATAAGCTTCAAATCCACGAAAATGATCAACCCGAATCGCATCAAAAAGATTAAACATTTGCCGGAACCGTTCAATCCACCAGGAAAATCCGTCTTTTTCGAGTTCGTCCCATTTATAAAGCGGATTTCCCCATAGTTGTCCCGTTTCACTAAAATAATCAGGTGGCACTCCTGCCACAAGCTGGCGGTTGCCCTGCTTGTCAACGGCAAAGTATTTAGGATTGGACCAGACATCTGCACTATTGTGATCTACAAAAATTGGAATATCACCAACTACACGGATATTTTTTTCGTTAGCATATTCCTTCAAATTAAACCACTGATTAAAAAACTCAAATTGCATCCACACCTGATGATCTATTTCTTCATTAAATTCTTTTCTGAGTTTTTCTAAAGTTTCTTTTTTACGCTGTGCAATTTCAGAAGCCCACTTATTCCAGGATTTACGATCATTCATTTTTGAACAGGCAATAAACAAACAGTAATCATCAAGCCAGTAGCTGTTATCCTTTTTAAATTCTTCAAGCCTGGCCTTAGCCTCTTCCGATAAATCCGAATAAAAGGTTTTTGAAGCTATTTGTAATAAATCTCCTTTCTTTTTATAAGCTAAATCATAATTAACGGAAACCGATTCAGGTATGGTTGATTTATTGGCATCACTGTGCGAAATAAGCCCTTTTTCCACAAGTATATCAGGTGATATCAAATACTGATTTCCTGCAAAAGCAGAATAGCTTGCATATGGAGAACTGCCATAACCTGTCGGGCTTAGCGGCAATACCTGCCATATGGATTGATTTGTATAATTTAAAAAATCAATAAATTGTCTTGCTCCAGACCCAAGGTCTCCAATTCCATATTGGGAAGGAAAAGACGTAGGATGTACAAGGGTTCCTGATGATCTTGGAAATCTCATTTAATAGTAAATAGCAGGTTAGTTAACTGGTTTTAGAATAAGGCCGCCCAAAGGGGGGACGTTGATTTCAATATGAGCAGGTTTTGAATGCCATGGTGAATCAACTCCATAAATTTTTACATTTCCGGTATTGCTTCCACCATAGTATTCCGAGTCACTGTTTAAAATAACTTCGTACTCCGTTGCTCTGGGAACTCCAAATTTGTAGCCATGATGAACCGTTGGTGTAAAATTCAAAATAAAGACGAGAAAATCATCGTAGTTTTTTCCTCTTCGAATGTAAGAAATGATGCAGTTATCTGCATCACTGATGTCAATCCATTCAAATCCTTCCCAATTGGCATCTACCTGATGCATTGGGGAATTGCTTTTATAAATCGCATTTAAATCTTTTACCAATCTGCGGATTCCCTTATGGTTTTCCCACTGCAACAGATGCCAGTCTATTGAATGAGCTTCCGACCATTCACTCCACTGGCCAAATTCACTGCCCATAAAAAGCAGTTTTTTTCCGGGATGCCCATACATATGTGTGTACAATAGCCTCAGATTCGCAAATTTTTGCCAATCATCGCCCGGCATTTTGGATAACAGAGATAGTTTCATGTGTACTACTTCATCGTGAGACAACGGCAGTACAAATTGCTCAGAAAATGCATAAATCAATGAAAACGTAAGTTGATCCTGGTGATATTTTCTGTAAATCGGATCTTTGGTAATATAAGTTAGCGTGTCATTCATCCAGCCCATATTCCATTTATAATCGAATCCAAGGCCTCCCGCCGATGTTGGTTTCGAAACTCCCTGAAATGAAGTTGATTCTTCAGCGAAAGTCAGTACACCGGGGAAATATTCGTGTGTAACTTCATTGAATCTCCGGAGAAAATTGATAGCTTCCAGATTTTCACGCCCACCATACTGATTAGGTATCCACTCACCTTCTTCTCTCGAATAATCAAGATAAAGCATCGAAGCTACGGCATCTACCCGCAGGCCATCAATGTGGAATTCTTCCAGCCAGTAGATGGCATTCGACATTAAAAAATTGATTACTTCAATCCGCCCGTAATTAAAAATATTGGTTCCCCAGTCTTTGTGCTCACCCTGGCGCGGATCATCATGTTCGTAAAGTGCTGTACCATCAAACCTGCGAAGCCCATGATCATCTTTTGTGAAATGAGCCGGCACCCAATCCAAAAGAACACCAATATCAGCCTGATGGCATTTATCAATAAAATACCGAAAGTCATCCGGGTTTCCGAAACGGCTTGTGGGTGCAAAATACCCCGTAATCTGATAACCCCAGGATGGATCGTAAGGATGCTCAGCCACCGGCATTAGTTCAACATGCGTATAATTCAGATCTTGTAAATATGGTACCAGATTATCAGCAAGCTCGCGATAAGATAAAAACCCGGGTTCCTGCCCAACATGGCGTTTCCAGGAACCAGGGTGAATTTCATAGATCGAAATCGGCTGATCATACGCCTGTACACCCTGTCGTTTTTTCATCCACAAATTATCGTTCCATTCATAATTACTTGTCCAAACTTTTGATGCTGTTCCCGGTCGAAGTTCAGCAAATCTGCCATAGGGATCTGATTTTTTTATTGGTGGTGCATCAAACGGAGGTTTAATTTCAAATTTATATAAATCACCTTTGGTTACATGGGGAATAAATATTTCCCAAATTCCCTGAGCAGGATGTTTTCTCATGCAGTGGATCCGCCCATCCCAATTATTAAATGAACCGATTACACTTACCCTTGTGGCATTGGGAGCAACAACAACAAAATGTGTTCCTTTAATCTCATCAACTTCTTTTGGGTGTGAACCGAGCCATCGGTATGCATGATGATGATTGCCCTCTCCCCAAAGCTGTAAATCAAAATCGGATAACAGGGATCCGAAGCGATAAGGATCTTCAACCGTATACATATCGCCTTGCCAGGGATGTATTTGATACTGATATCTGAACGGCTTTTTACGCCTGCTGAATACATGCTCAAACAAACCTTCATCGGAAATGCGTGCAAGCTGAACAGCTTTACCACTCTCGGGCAGAACCTCTACCGATTTGGCGTTTGGCTGAAAGGTACGTAAGACAAGCTTTTCTTTCCCATTTAACTGTATAAAGTGTAATCCAAGAACTGCAAATACATCTCCATGTGAGCCGTTGGATATTGCCGAAATTTCTTCGATTTTTAGCGTAGCGTTATTCACGATAACCAGCATTAATTTTTATTTGCCTGTTAAGATATGAAATTTGTAAGCAAAATTGCGTTCTGAATATGAAACCGGTTCGTAATAAAAAAATATTTATGAAATGAACGTAATCAAATTTATTTCTCAGCGATATTTATTTTCCAAAAAGAATATTTCGCTTGTATCGGCTCTTACCCTCATCAGCATAACAGGAGTGACCATTGGGACAGCTTTGCTAATTGTTGTTCTCTCGGTTTTTAATGGCTTTTTTGACGTTATTCAATCTCTGCTGCTTTCATTTGATCCTGACATTAGAATTGAAACCAGTACCGGAGAATCTTTATATATGAACAGGGATATTGATTCAATTCTGATCTCACACCCCGATGTTATTGGTGTAACACCATTTATTGAAGGTAAGGGTATGCTTGTTTTCAGAGACGATCGAAATGAGGTTATTACCGTTAGGGGAATTGAAAAAGAATCTTTTATCCGGCAAAATGAATTGAGAAACAGTATTGTTAATGGTGTCTTTGATCTTTCCGTAAAAGATAATCGTCCGGGAATTCTTCTCGGTACATCTCTTGCCAATCGATATGGTATTCAGGAAAATGATGAAATTGCTATCCTGAGTGCAAGTGGAATGAGGCGAGCCCTCACACAATTTAGTGTTCCGCGTGTGAGCCGGTATAGTGTGAGAGGAAATTATTCCATGCAGCAAATACTGGATGAAGATATTGTTTATGTGGATTTAACAGCAGCACAAAGATTATTCAATATTCGCAATCAGATATCCGGGTATAATTTAAAATTAACAAATACCAATAAAGCCGATAGAGTTAAGAAGCACCTGGAAACTGAACTGGGTGACGGATTTGCTATTTCAACCTGGTACGATTTACAAAAACCCCTTTATGATGTAATGTATCTCGAAAAGTGGGGCTCTTACTTTATTTTGATGATTATCGTAATTGTGGCGGTACTTAATATTGTCGGTTCTCTTACCATGATTGTGATTCAAAAACAGCGGGATATCGGAATATTGATTTCGATGGGTATGACTCCGGAAAAAATTAAAAAAATATTTCAGAGCCAGGGTTTACAAATTGGCCTTATCGGATGTGGAATCGGGGGCGGCCTCGGGCTTTTATTAAGCTGGATTCAATCGGAGTATGGTTTACTGAAGCTGTCATCCGCTTTCATCATCGATGCCTATCCTGCTTCCATCAATCCTTTTGATGTGCTTCTTGTTCTTGGTGTGAGTATGCTGTTATGCGTCGCCGCAAGCTGGTATCCGGCTAAAAGGGCAGCTGCCGTTGAGCCTGCTGATGCAGTCAGAAACGAGTAGTGAAGAACTCTTACTCAGTATTCGTTAAACGAATCAGGCAGATCGTTTTCGTACAATACAACATCACCCGGCCTGGCATAGGATTTTAAGATATCATTTGCCTCAAAAAGTGAATTTACAATCTTTACCTCGGTTGACGATCCATTCGCTGCCGATTGTATTCCATCCTGTATCGCTTTGGTTTGTGTTTTACCGACAAGAATTACAAGGTCCAGATTGGCATGGGCTATCTGTTCACCAAATTTCCGGTTTACCGATTCCTGCAGGGAGCCCAGTTCTATCATTCCGGGTGTTACGATAATTTTCCGTCCAGTCTTAAATCCCGATAATATTTCTACTGCATTTTCAGCCCCAACGGGATTTGAATTGAAGGCATCGTCTATAATAAATAATCCGCCTTCTTTCCGCAGTTCAAGCCGGTGCTCAACCGGTTTCAATGAACGCAATGCAAGTGCCATGGTGTGTGGCCTGATTCCCAATTCAAATGCTGCAGCTGCAGCTATCACAATATTCTGTACGTTGTGTTTGCCAAGAAGCTCTGTTTTGATTTCCACTTTTTCCGATTCTCCATTTCTGCCAAACTTTAAATCGACCGTTGTACCTTCATGATCGTAACGGATGTTCTCGTAAACTACCGACCCGTTACTGCCGGTTTTAATTACTTTTATATCATTTCTGAGTTTAGACATTTCAGATACCTGCTCATCATCACCATTCAGCACCAGAACTCCACCTGTCTTAAGCTCCCTGGCAAGAGTTGCTTTTTCGTAAATTAAAACTTCACGGGAACCAAAGGTTTCCAGATGTGAGACACCGACATTTGTAATAATCGACATATCCGGTTTCGCAATATCACACAATTCTTTGATATTACCGGGATATCGTGCACCCATCTCAAGAATCAAAATTTGATGATGTGCCTGAAGATCGTCATTAATAACTTTGCAAATACCCATAGGTGTATTATAACTCCCCGGGGTTACACAAACTTTATATCTTTCCCTGAGCATTGCGTTCAGAATGAATTTGGTGCTTGTTTTACCATAACTACCCGTTATAGCGATAACTCTAAGCGAGGGCAGCATTGCAAGTTTCTGTCTGGCTTTTTTTTTAAATCCTTTTTGTATTTGGATTTCTATGGGTTTCATTAAATATGAAGCCAGAAAAAGAAGAAAAGGAATAGCTATATCTGCCACGACAAAACCAAAGGCAAGTATATAAGGATCAGCTGCAAGGAACAAATTGTCAATTTGTCTCACGCTTACTATCGATGAAATGGTTCCTGTATAGCCTAATTCAATCGTCCCATACCAAAAAGGCAGAATAAGCAAAGCAAGAGTTGCCGCCAGACGTTTCATCCGGGGTGTAAACACAAGTTTTTTCTTTTCCTGTTCCAGCCGGTATTTCCCAGCAGGGAAAAACCAAAATAGCACAAAAACAGCCAGAATAATTGTAGCAGCGGAGGGTGTCAGGCTATCAGACAAAAAATAAAGCAGAGAAAGTATCACAAGATTGAAAAGAACGTGTTCGGGCGTAATCACTTTGGCCGAAAAATTCTGATGTGTCCACTCCCTGAATTCAGCTGTTTTATATCCATGAAGCTGGAACATATGCAACAAATAACGGATGCGATACAGGCTGTGTCTTGCCAGGATAATGACAAACAAAATCTGCAAGAAATTTAAAACTGTGTAATAGATATCCAAGAGTGTGTTCTTACGTGGAATGAAACCGGTTTCTTAATAATTACCAAATATACAAGTGATATCTTTATATTAGTAGCCGTTATTTAAAGATGGCAATTATAATTTAAATTCTATTGAAAATATGAAATTAATTATCCCCATGGCAGGCCGTGGCACAAGAGTAAGACCTCATTCACATACAATTCCCAAACCACTTCTTCCTGTAGCCGGTACCATGATTGTTGAACGCATTGTTGAAACTTTTTCCCGCACCCTCGACAGGAATATAGATGAAATTGTGTACATTCTGGGGCCTGATTTTGGGAGAGAAATCAGAGAAAAACTTTCCGGCATGAGCAAAAGACACAATGCTAAAGCAACATTTAAAATTCAGGAAGTAGCCCTCGGCACTGCACATGCTGTATCTTGTGCAGATGAAAAACTTGAAGGCGAAGCCATTATTGTATTTGCAGATACAATATTTGATACCAGTGAAACGGTATCCGTAGAAGGTGCCGACAGTGTAATCTGGCTTAAAGAGGTAGATGACCCATCAAGATTTGGTGTGGCAGTACTTAAAGATGACAAGATTACCGATTTTGTAGAAAAACCAAGTGAACCTATCTCAAACCTGGCTATTATTGGTGTTTATTATTTTAAAAAAGCTGAAGAATTAAATGAGGAAATTCAATATCTGATTGATAATGAAATTAAAGGTCATGGCGGTGAATATCAGCTTACCGATGCACTCGACAGACTGTTGAAAAAGGGAAAGATTTTTAAAAAAGCAACAGTTGATGAATGGCTCGATTGTGGCACACTATCTGCATGGCTTGAAACGACCAGTGAGATTCTTCAAAAGGAAAATCACACATTTGGCAAATATGAAAACACGACCATTCATCCGCCTGTGTTTATAGGTGAGAATGTTGCTATAAAAGACAGTGAGATCGGTCCGTATACGAGTATTGAGTCGGGTACTGAAATTTTGTCAAGTACATTAAAAAATACAATTGTTCAGGAAAATGCCATTCTCAACAGATGTAATCTGAGTAATTCGACGATTGGCAATCATGCTGAATTGACCAATGTAACCGGCGAACTTCACGTTGGCGACCACTCAATTGTTCATCAAAAATAAATCACAAAATCAGGTATAGACATACAAATTAATTTTTTCATTACACAACCCGTTTATTTTCAGATATGCGCTTACTGCCATTATTACTTCTTTTTTTTATAACCTGCAGCCAGGAAGGTATATACCATAAAACCTATGATTTTGATCTTCAGGGCCACAGGGGTGCGCGTGGCCTGCTTCCTGAAAATACGATCCCCGGCTTTTTAAAAGCGGTTGACCTGGGTGTGGATACAATTGAATTCGACGTGGTTGTAACGAAAGACCACAAGCTGCTTATTTCACACGAACCCTGGTTTAATCACAAAATAAGTACAAAACCGGATGGAAATCCTGTTACCGAAAGTGAAGCCATGGATTTGAACATTTATGAAATGACTTATGAAGAAACAAAACAATACGATGTCGGCAAACGGGGTAATGCGGAGTTCCCGAGACAACAACCGATGGAAGTAACCAAACCCCTGATGATAGATGCCATTCTTGCGATCGAAAAACATATTGAAGAAAACAGTTATGATCCGGTTTATTATAACATTGAAACCAAAAGCAGGCCTGAACACTATGACATTATGGTTCCTCCGCCTGATGAATTTGCCAGATTGGTCTATGAAGAACTTTCCGGACTGAATATACTGAACAGGGTTATAATTCAGTCTTTTGACGTAAACACGCTGATTGCAATGAGAGAAATAGATCCCGATGTTACTCTGGCACTTCTTGTCGATAACAGAGATTCACTGGAAGAAAATCTGGACAAGCTCGGTTTTATACCGGAGATCTACAGCCCTTATTTTAAACTTCTGAATTCCAATATTGTAAGGAGTGCGCAAGAAAAGGGAATGAAAGTTATTCCATGGACTATTAATAATGTTTCTGAAATGATTTTGCAGCTCGAAATGGGAGTAGACGGGATTATAACTGACTATCCTGATATTGCACTTCCGCTTAAAAATGCAGATTCATAACTTCTGACTCCGAATAACTAAAACAAAAAGCTATATGGATTGTCTCGTAAAATGGAAAGTTGTTTTTGTTAGTAGTCGGTTGTCAGGAGTTCTGAGATTAGTGTTGTGTCAGCAATTGCGTGTTGTACGAGTCATCAAATGAATCAGACTTTCAGGAGGAAATTAAAAACCTTGTTTTAAGATTCTTTTGAATTTTACCGGATAATTGCTATTTCTACCGGATGATCAAATCGGATATAGCAACTTGTTTTATTATCAATAAATCAGCCGGTAAGGGTAAAGCCGGGGATGAGGCCCAAACGATAAAAATATCAGCCAGCCGTTATTTTGACGACTTTAGTATCATTCAATGCACGAAAGGTGACGACTTGTCTGATATAGCGGGTAAAGCCTCTTCAGATTTTGAAAATATTGTTGCCTGCGGGGGGGACGGTACGGTGAGCAGAATAGTTAACGGTATAGCACATACAACAGCGAAGCTGGGTATCATACCATTGGGCAGTGGTAATGATTTTGCCCGCGCTGCCAATATTCCGGAAAATATTGAGATGAACCTGGAGAATATCAGAAAAAATAAATGCACGAAAGTTGATCTGATCAAAATAACAGGTGATGCCAACACCTGGTGCTGTAATACATTTGGAATGGGTTTGGATGGACTTGCCAACTACAATGCTCGAAGATTTAGAAGGAGAGCCGGGTCGTTTTCTTATATTTTCGGTACGGTTATGGCAGTTTTTCAGTACTACGGCACGAATATGAATATCACGATTGACGATAAGGGAATAAATAAACACCTGTTAATGGCAACAATCTGTAACGGCCCGGATGAAGGCGGTTTGTTTAAGGTTGCCCCCAATGCAAAAATAAACGATGGTTTATTGGATATTTTGATGGTGAATTCCACATTTTTTTTAAAAAAATGCTGGCTGTTCAAAGAGTTTTTAAAACCATCGGGATTTGAGTCCGGAGTAATTAAGCGCGAAAAAGGCAACAGGGTTCAAATAAACTGTGAGCAGCCTGTTTATGCACATTGCGATGGTGAACATTTGGGAACAAACATACAGAACATTTCCGCAGAAGTGGCTCCCGGAAAAATTGATGTATTGGTTTAAATTCGGAACTCCTGAGTCTGATTAACTTAAACAAGTAGTTATACGGATTGTCTCATATAATCGAAAGTTGTTTTTGTTAGTTGTCAGTGGTTAGTTGTTGTGTGGATTTGCCCAAAATTACTTGACAAATATAAAGGTTTATATAAACTTTGAAATTTAAGTAATTTTGAATATGAAGAATCAATAACAGATATATAATGGATCGAATCACAATAGGAATTATAACCTCATCAGATCGTGCAAGCAAAGGCATCTATGAAGACAAATCAGGCCCTGCCATTAAAAATTATTTTACAGAGCGGCTTGCCAATCCTGTTTCATGGAAAGAAAAAATCATTCCGGATGAGCGCGATGTCATTGAGCAAACACTCATTGAGATGTGCGATATTGACGGTTGTTCATTGATCTGCACCACAGGTGGAACCGGTCCGGCCATTAGAGATGTAACCCCCGAAGCCACTGAAGCCGTGTGCGAAAAAATGCTTCCGGGTTTTGGGGAAACGATGCGACAAGTATCGCTGCAATATGTTCCAACTGCAATTCTATCCCGGCAGACTGCAGGAATTCGTGGCAATTCCCTCATCATAAACCTGCCAGGAAAGCCGAAGGCCATTGGCGAATGTATGGACGCTATTATCGATGCCATACCGTATTGTATCGATTTAATAAATGGCCCCCGTATTCAGTTTACACCACAATATGGAGAAGCTTTCCGTCCGGGAGAGAAGAAAAAGTAAGCATTTTAATATTCAGCCGGATTGAAATGACGACTGACTTTTTCACTGCTTCTTAATAAAAATATTTACCAGCTCTCAAGCCCAAGCAATTTCCTGCCGAGATCCGATAATTCTGCCGTTTCGGCATGTTTCTGTTCCCATCTTCTGGGATCACCGGGGAATGCATAACCCTCAGGAGCTATCCGGTCTTTCCACGATTTAATGCGCCACTTTCTGAGTTCATTATTTTCTTCTTCAGCCGGCATCATGGAGATATACTGCGCAATTCTCGGACGGTTAGAGTGATTGGGACGGATGCCGTGAGGCAACAGGCTGTTAAATATAAGCAGATCTCCGGTTTTCATATTCACTTTGGTTATTTCGAAACCTGAAGTATCCGGTTTAAAAGGATCACGATCATCTGGTTGTGATTTTACCCACTTGTCAAAATTGCGGTACAACCCGGGGACACATTGAAACCCGCCGGTATCATCGCCGGTATCAGAAAGAGCCAAAACCCCCTGAACGTTTACCGATTTTGGATTCAGGGAAGTATCAATATCCCAATGGATGAATCCCTTGAACTCGTGGCCGGATCGTACCGGGAAATTGAGATTGGCCCGGTCTATTGTTACCCACAGTTTCTCTGTTCCCCATATATCGACAAATGCATTGTAAACTTTTGGATACTGCCGGTTATCCCATAAAGCCTGGTGATTGTATATTTCAACCATGCCGCTGTTAGTCAGTTCTTTCATTTTGATTTCACGCCGTGGCGGCCGATACCAGGTTTCGGGGTCATTCGGATCGATTTCCTCAAATTCCCACAACAGTTCAACAACGGCTTTCACGTTTTTTTGAGGTACGGCATCCGGTATGATGATATAACCATTCTCTTGCCAAAAGGTCCATTCCTCTTCTGACAGAACCCGTAATGGATCATTGTCAATGCGTTTATTTAATTGCTTTTTGCTTTCATATGCTACGGTAGCATTTCCGGGCTGATTTTTAAATTTTAAATTTGCTTCGTCCATTGTTGTCTTATCTCCGATACATTGTAATTATAATTTACATCTGGGGAATTAGAGTATCAAAGAATCTTTGTGATCATAAAACTTTGTAATACACCTATTTTAGATTTCAATCAAAATGATCCCGCTGAATACATTTCTCTATCATTTGTTTGTTTTCCAAACAAAAAGTATGTTCAGTTATTCAACTCACTTTTTGGGATTTTTTAATTTAAGCCTGTTTTTCTACAATGGAAAAAAAAGATTTCCGGAATGCAAATCTGCAACGAACCTCAATGGATTCACCTGAAAAAAAATTTGGAGGTTTGACCCGCAGGGAATTTATGCGGCTCGCATCACTGACAACAGCCGGTGTTTTCACCGGTTCACTGGCCGGATGCTCCGAACTATGGGAACGTCAGCCGGTTATTCATGTTGAGAGCTGGCATCAGGGTGTGTGCCGGTTTTGTGGAACGGGATGTGGAATTAATATTGGGCTAAATAACGGCAAAGTGGTAGATGTAAAAGGAGATCCCGCCGCACACAATAAGGGCCGCCTTTGTATAAAAGGTATTTTAAATCGCGAAATACTCTATGCAGAAGACCGTGCTTTATATCCTTTAATTCGTAAAAACGGGGATTTAATACGTTCATCCTGGGATGAAGCGATGAGTTTGATTGCTTCAAGATTCCTGGAATCAATACATGAAAAAGGGCCCGACAGTGTTGCCTATTATGGAAGCGGCCAGCTTTTTACCGAAGAGAGTTATTCGGCGAATAAACTTTTTAAAGCTGGTATCGGAACAAACAATGTGGATGGAAATCCGAGGCTTTGTATGGCGTCTGCAGCGGTTGGTTATACGTCAGTTTTTGGGAAAGACGAACCGATGGGTTGCTATGAGGATACCGATCATGCCGATTGTATTTTTATAACCGGTTCCAATATGGCCGAGTGCCACCCGATTGTATGGGAGCGTGTGCTCGACCGAAAAAGAACCAATCCGGATACGGATATCATTGTTGTGGATCCCCGTCGAACTAAAACGGCAAAAAAAGCCGATATGCACCTGCAGATTCTTCCCGGTACCGATGTGACGCTTTATAACGCTATGATCTTCGAGTTTTATCGAAGGGAGTTGATCGATAATGAGATGATTCGGGAGTATCTAACGTTTCGCCGCGGGAATGAAACAATCAGTGAGCAGGTTTTTAAGGATAATCTGAATAATTATTCTCCGCAAAGAGCTGCCGGGATATGTGGGATCTCAGCTGAGCAGATTCGTGAAGCAGCCTGGCGCTTTGCCCGTTCTGAGGCCACCATGTCGTTCTGGACGATGGGACTGAACCAGCAAATTCAGGGTACAGCTTCAAACCGGCTGATAATGGCAATGCATCTTTTCACCGGACATATCGGAAGGCCCGGAGCCACACCTTTTTCACTGACAGGACAACCCAATGCCGGAGGTGGCGTACGTGATACAGGATCACTGGCTCATGCCCTTCCAAACGGCAGACTTGTTAGCAACCCGCAGCATCGCCGTGAAATGGAAGAACTCTGGAATGTCCCGGGGGGAAGAATCAGCCCCAATCCCGGGCACCATGCGGTGTCACTTTTCCAGGCTATGAACAACGGAGATGTTCAGTGTGCTCTGATCATGTCCACAAATCCGATTCAGTCACTTCCAAACATCTTACCGTACAGGGAAGCCATGCAGAGGGCATTTGTGGTGGTAGCCGATTCATTTCATCCTACAGAGACGACGCGGTATGCCGACGTTGTTCTTCCTGCTGCAATGTGGACTGAGAAAAGCGGCGTATTCAGTCAGTCGGAACGCCGGTATCACTATGTACCAAAATTGGTGGATCCGCCCGGTGAAGCCCGCAGTGATTTTGACATACTGATCGAGCTGGCTGACCGTCTTGGCCATTCTGATCTTTTTCCAAACCGCACCCAGGCAGATATTTGGGATGAATGGCGCAAAATTTCTGCCCATTCGGATTACAATTTTGAAGGAATTACTTACGAGCGGCTAAAAAATCAGCCCGGCATCTTGTGGCCCTGCCCCG
>JBHJOO010000139.1:0-5694 GCA_050329675.1 Balneolaceae bacterium | reverse complement strand
ATGACAGTTTTATTACACCCAATCAGGGTGGCGGTGCGATTGCCGAGTTTTCAGGAAAGGATTTGATACAGGGCGAGCCGGATGCTTCCAGTTTTCCGAGCGGAGGATTGCGTCAGACTTTTGAAGCCAGGGGATATACCGCATGGGATCCTACATCTCCGGTATTTATCATTGAAAACCAAAACGGATCATACCTGGCCATACCAACAGCTTTTGCATCCTGGACCGGGGAAGCACTGGATCATAAAACCCCGATACTCAGAAGTATTGAAGCGCTCAACAAACAGGCAAAACGAGCACTGAAGCTGTTTGGGGTTGATACAGCCCGGGTTATTTCAACCGTAGGCTGTGAACAGGAATACTTTCTGATCGACCAGGAGTTTTTCTACCGCCGGCCTGATTTTATGACATCCGGCCGCACACTTGTAGGAGCGAAACCGCCAAGGGGACAGGAACTGGACGATCACTATTTCGGATCTATTCCGGAACGGGTTCTTTCATTTATGCTTGAAGCAGAACGGGAGCTGTATCGCCTGGGTATTCCGGTTAAGACACGTCATAATGAAGTTGCCCCAAGCCAGTTTGAGATAGCACCGCTTTTTGAAACATGCAATATCGCTGCTGATCACCAGCAGTTAATGATGCTGACATTAAAACGTGTCGCTAAAAAATACGGTTTGGAGTGTGTTCTTCATGAAAAACCGTTTGATGGCCTGAACGGTAGTGGTAAACACCTGAATTGGTCTTTGTCAACAAGTGATGGCGATAATTTACTTGAACCTGGTGAAAGTCCGCACGAAAATATGCAGTTTCTGTTTTTCTTTGCTGCCGTATTAAAAGGTGTATATAAACATCAGGATTTGTTACGTATTGCTATTGCAAGCGCATCGAATGATCACCGGTTAGGTGCAAATGAAGCTCCGCCTGCTATTTTATCGGCATACATCGGCGAACAGTTGCAGGATGTAGTGCATCAGTTATTAAACGGAGGTTTGAAAAATTCAAAACAGGGTGGTTTGCTTGGCCTTGGTTCTCCGGTACTTCCCGATTTACCTAAACATGCGGGTGACCGTAACCGTACATCACCTTTTGCATTTACAGGCAATAAGTTTGAATTTCGAGCGGTTGGATCAAGTCAATCCGTCAGCTTCCCGATTGTTGTGCTAAATACAATCATTGCCGAAGCTATTGATGAATTGTGCACTGAGCTTGAAAGTCAGCTTGAGAAGGATGACTTTGAAGAAAGCCTGCGGCTGATTTTGAGAAAAAGTTTTAATGAATCCGAGAAAATCATATTTAATGGAGACGGCTATTCTGATGATTGGCAAAAAGAAGCAGCGAAACGTGGTTTGCTCAATTTAAAAACAACAGCCGATGCCCTGCCGCTGCTCAGCGATAAGAAGAATATTGATCTATTTGAAAAATACTCTGTTCTAAATGAAAAAGAGGTTCTGTCGCGCAAAGAAATCTGGCTCGAACAATATATCACAACATTGAATATTGAAACAGATACGACCGAATCGATTGCCAAGACAATGGTATTTCCGGCAGCAATTCGTTACATAAATGAACTTGCCGAGGCCGTAAAAGAGACCAAGGCACTTGGAATTAAGAACAGTGGATCAGAACACATGCTAAAAACTGTGAATAAAGCATTGAATGATCTGGATACGGCTCTGATAAAATTACGCGATGTGCAAAAAGGTACAAATGGCGAAGATATCGAGATAAAAGCTATGTACTACAAAGAGAAACTTATTCCGGTTATTTCGGAAATACGGGATGCGGTTGATTTTCTGGAAAGATACGTTGCTGACGATTACTGGCCACTGCCAATTTATCGCGAAATGCTTTTTGTGAAGTAATCTCCCAACCAAGCCCTGCCGGCCCTCCGGTTAAAAACTTTAGATAACCATCTGCCAGCCATCCGGGCCGGTCGGGCTTCGCTAACTACAGCTTAGATCCAAATTTTAAATTATGGTGCGTAATCACAATTTACATTTGGGTTCCAGTCGGCAAACATTCCTAATGGATTATGACGCCATAACCAGACGTGAAGAGCCCAGAATCCCTGAACAGGATTCCAGTGAAAATGCTCGCCGAAAAGCATAGGTGCACTAATATCCGGTTGCCCAAAACCTGTGATATATTCAACAGCGACAAGCCGTAGATTACCATTTTTCTGTGGTTCATAGAGAATTGCTTGTGGTTTAGAAATATCCAGAGCCTCCGGCGGCCCAAAGAATAAAGGATTAACAAAATGATAACCCATTGCTCCAACGCCGGTTAATTCTACACAATCATCGGTTGGCAAGTAACCGGCAGCCTCAGCCTTGGTGTTGTCATGATAAGAAGCAGTTAGCCGTCTGACCTCTGCTAACTGAGCCGCTACCGCTCCCTTTGACTTGACGTCATCATGCACACCGGAAATGGTATTCAGATTGCTTTTGTATAAATCTGCATCCTCTGAAGCTGTTGGGGTTAATGATTGGTCGCAGGCTGTAACGAACAGGATTAATGGAAATATCAATATTGATATATATCGATGTCGTATTTTTTGTTTTTTGTTACGCATAAGTGCACTCCTTTTTTTATTGTTGATGTGATTCTATTTTAAATCCCTGATTCAAAGACATTAATTAGAATTTCAAATTACTTATCTACTTTAAATGTCTATAAGTTTGGATAACACTTGAATATGGAACAAGGAATGAGATCAAACCATATAAAAAAGGAAGTAAAACATGTGAATATGTCTGTATTTTATCGCAAAATGATCCGCTTTTCTGACGAGTCGGTGAAGTTTTTCGTGTCATGATCCAGCCCAACCAGCCCGATGATGAAATGTCATGCCTGGAATTATTGCCTTGAGGGCTGGTGGGGCGAATGGGCTACGCCCTGCCGGCCCTCCGCTCAAAAACTTTAGATAACCATCTGCCAGCCATCCGGGCCGGTCGGGCTTCACTTGCTGCTGGGCGAGCCCAACCAGCCCGATGATGTATTGCCATGCCTGAGATTATTGCCTTGAGGGCTGGTGGGGCGAATGGGCTGGTGGGGCAATTTCTTACCTGAGTTAAATACTTCATATATTCTGAATCATTAATCTGTCAATCTGATTCATAACTTTCTAAATTAAATGATGCCATGATTTTACGAACACATATATGCATAATGATTTTTGCCATATCAATAACAGGCTGCGTTGAAGTTAAAGAATGGGAGAACGGGCGATGGGTTGACCTGACTCATGAATTTTCAGATGAAACACTTTACTGGCCAACTTCAGAAACATTTTCAATGGATACGGTTTTTGTGGGCGAAACGGATGCCGGCTTCTATTATGAAGCTTTTGAGTTTTGCACATCCGAGCATGGGGGGACACACCTGGATGCCCCGGTTCATTTTGCCCGTGGTAAAATGGCCGTACATGAACTTGAAATTGCACAGCTTACAGGTCAGGCAGTAGTAATTGACGTTTCAGAAAAAGTTCTTCAAGACCGGAATTATCAGATCAAAATAAACGATATTTTAGCATGGGAGGATCAGTATTCTGTAATTCCGGATAGATCCATCTTACTCTTTCATACAGGCTTTGGCTCGTATTGGCCTGATGCAGAAATGTATCTTGGAACGCATAAAAGGGGAGAGGAAGGTATAGCCGAACTCAGTTTTCCGGGCATACACCCTAAGGCAGCACAGTGGCTTGTCGATAACAGATCCATAAAAGCTGTTGGCCTGGATACGCCCAGCCTGGACTACGGCCGATCGGAATTATTTGAAACTCATCAGATTTTATTTGAACAAAATATCCCAGGATTCGAAAATGTGGCAAATCTGGATCAGCTGCCTGTAACCGGTTCATACGTGATAGCTTTACCAATGAAAATCAAAAACGGAAGCGGTGCACCACTCCGAATCGTTGCATTTGTGAGTGATTAATGAATGAGCGAACACATAAAGACTTGTAGGTTATGAAATGGCTTCTCCTGTTAAATTTTATTCTTACAAACCGGGAGATGTCTCGACTTCAGTCGTCTCCGCATGCTGGCGGATCCTCCTTACGCTACCAGTGACAGATTTACTTTCTGTCACCTCCTCAATAGTGTTGCCCAGATTTTTGGGGCAAAATTAGTTACTCGACATGACAGGTGCGGCCAGGGTGCTTTTTAGTCGGGACGGAGCCGAGACATCCCCGTGGTGTGGCTGCTCTTTTACAAACACATTCTTAACCGGAAGATCAGTCAGGAGGCGGGCACAGTATCCCGGCAACAGTTGTTATTTTATTCATCCAATGTGAAAGATAGTTTGCCTGTTGCGCATACTATCTTGGCAACTTTAATAGTAGGGTTGAGGGATGATTTAGCCTTAGGGATTTCACGCAAAGGGCGCAAATGGTTGGGCATGTTTTTATTTTGAGGTGTTGGTAGTTGGAGCCGGCGGTCTTGGGAGAGGTAAATTGATTATCATACCCCGGAGGGATCTGAGGGAAGAAAAACTCTAAGGAATGTCTTGTTCAGCACCTCAATATAAAAATGTGCCAAAAATTGGTTTTTATATTCAACTTCGTATGTATCATTTGAGTAAATGATCTATATTTGTTATTGTAAGATTGGATTGTAACTTGTAAATAATTAAAACGTCTAAAAAATTTTATGGCTGAAAAAAAACTGAATAAAGCGTTAAATGAACAAATTAAATTTGAACTGGATTCGGCTTATTTGTATTTGTCAATGGCATCCTATGCCGAATCAATAAATTTAAATGGATTTGCAGCATGGATGAAAGATCAAAGCAAAGAGGAGTATGAACATGCGATGAAGTTCTACAATTTTTTGCATGAGAGAGGAGCCGAGGTAGAGCTTCTTCCGATCGCGAAACCACCAAAATCATTTAACTCACCCACTCATATATTCGAAGAAGCCTTAAAGAACGAAAAGAAGGTAACAAAGCTTATTCACAATTTATACGAAACAGCCGTAGAAGAAAAAGATTACTCTGCACAGGTGATGCTTCACTGGTTTATCGAAGAACAGGTGGAAGAAGAAAATATTACATCAGAAATCCTGGAACAGTTAAAACTTGTTGGTGAACAGGGTGCAGCCTTGCTGATGATGGATAGAAAACTGGGTGAACGGGGAGAATAATGAAAACCAACAACCTGTTTAATTTTCTCAATTATTAAACAGATTCCGGATTGCATCCCCGGCCCTGTCGAGAAGCTGATCTACGCCTTCATCCAGTAAAGCATCAATTGCTGCCTCTGAAACACTTCTTAATATAATGTGGAGTACATTTTTTGCGGTGGAATGAATATCTGCATCTGATGTTCTTCCGATTCCCGTCTGCTCAACCTTTGGCAGTTTTACCGCAATCGGTTCCAGGGTTTCAAGAGGTGTATTTACGATAAGGGATGATTCATCCATTAAGAAATAATCAATGATCATGTAAGATTCTGTGTCGTCTTCAACCCCGGTGGAGTATGCTTCAAGCCGATTGATCAATGTGCCAAGGTTACTATGCCTGCCCTTGAATTCGTAATTGACATTCATCTGAAGAATTTCAAGATGATTGACAATCAAGGTGTCGGAAATTAAACTTCTGATGTTCATCTCCATGTAAAGAGTATGAATTGTAAATGCATCGGCTTCCTCAAAGCCTTCGGGGTTTTTAATAGTTAGGCCTTCAATCGTACCA
>JBHJOO010000097.1:0-6695 GCA_050329675.1 Balneolaceae bacterium | reverse complement strand
AGTTTAGTGAAACCATTTCGAATGTAAGCAGCGCATTTGGTTCGTTTTACGATATGGACCATCCGCTGACATTTGCCATTATCCGGCAGCCTTATCAAAGTTTTGGCGGTCGGACCCGGTTTAATTTTGAACCGGCTATGAAAACGCTGCAAACAAAATTTACTGTCGGTGGTGAGTTTCTGAACGGATTGCTTGATTCAAAACGATTTCAAAATCTTGGCGGCACGGAAGGCGACCTGATATTTAACCAGGAATTGGATATGACCCAATATTCCATCTTTGCCCAGACCGAAACCAAACTCTCCGAAAAAACATCTTTTGAAGCCGGGTTTAGTTTAAACAAGGTGGAATATGATGTAAGTGACCTGCTTGTACCTGAAAACAGTGGCATTCGGGATTTCGATCTGGAATTTTCACCCAGATTTGCAATCGTACATCTTTTTAATGATGCCATTGCCCTCAGGGGTGGTGTCAGCAGAGGTTTTTCCCCTCCAACTGCAAACGAACTTCGTGATGCAGATGGTTCACTTCGAACCAACGTAAATCCGGAAACCGGAACCAATTACGAAATCGGTGCCCGCGGTAACCTGATCGGAGGGTTAAATTATGACCTCACAATTTTCCATTTCAGGATGAAGAATCAGCTTATCCCGCAAACGGTCGGCTTAAATAATACCATATTTGTAAATGCCGGGCGTACAAACAGAAATGGACTTGAAGCTGCGTTTAGTTATACCTGGCTTGGTGACTCATCCTCCTTTATATCCAGATTGCGTCCTTTTGTAAATTATGCATTTTCCGACTTTGAATTCCGGGATTTCAGAATCAGAAATGAAAACGGAGTTGTTTTAAACGACTTTACAGGAAATGATGTTACCGGAATTGCTCCGCATGTAGTTTCAGCAGGTTTCGACATCGACACCAATCCGGGAATCTATTTTAACGCCACTTACTTTTTTACAGATGATGCTCCCATAACAGACGACAACTCCGTATTTAATCCATCATACCAGGTGGTTAATACAAAAATCGGATATCGAACCCGCCTTTTCTCTTCTTTTGAAGCAGATATACAGTTCGGAATCGATAATCTGTTTGATGAAAAATTCAGTTCAAATGTTTCCCTCAATGCAATCGCTTTCGGCGGCGGCCAACCAGCGTTCTTTAATCCATCGCTGGACCGAAATGCTTATGTAGGAGTTGGTATCAAATATTTGTTTAATTAATAACCCTAATTCAATTCAGCCATGAAACTTTTCACTTTTTTACTCACACTTATTTTATTTGCCGGATGCAGCCAGCCTGAGAGTGATCAATCTGATTCTCAGGTACTATATACCGGCCCGATTCCGGATCTTCCTCAAATGAAGTATCTAAACTCCGGTGATTTAATTGCATGGTGGACACAAAAAGATCCACAAACCGATAAATTTCTTGTGGCTATGGCCAGATCCGAAGATCATGGGCGTACCTTTGGAAAGGCTGCCATCATTTCTGAAACTTCCGGTGTTAGTGCTGCACATGGCGAAAGCCTGCCTGCATTAGTTGAAAAACCGGATGGAACCCTGGTTATGGTATTTTCTGTAAAAAATGAGGAGGCGGAATTTCGGTTTGCCGGCAGTGTCAAGTACATTCAATCTTTCGACAACGGGAAAAGCTGGACGAAACCTGAAATCGTACACAAAAGTGACACAAATATTGAAAACAGCCATTCTTTTGTGGCTGCAACACTTCTGGCTGATGGCGAAGTGGGTACAGTATGGCTGGATGGGCGCCACAAACTGAATCACGCCGTCATGTATTTCTCCAAAACTAACGGGAGGAAGGGCTTTGGAGAAGACTATGCAATTGGTGAAGCTACCTGCGAGTGCTGTAAAAACAGCATGCTGACGGACAATACAGGAACCCTGCACATCTCTTACAGGGGATTAACCGATGGAACAAGAGATATCATGCATTTCAAATCCAATGACAACGGAGAAACATTTACGAAACCGGCGAAAGTAAGTGATGACGGCTGGAAAATTGACGCCTGCCCGCATAACGGCCCTGCTATGGCTCTTGGCGAAAAAAATGATCTTCATTTTATCTGGTATTCTCTTGCAGGAGGCGAGGGGCTCTTTTATACAACTTCATCTAATTTTGGTGATAATTTTGAAAACAGGATACAAATCAGTGACAACCCCGTTGCGAAGCATCCGCAAGTTGAAGTTTTTGATAATCATGTTGTCGTGGTTTGGGATGAACTGATCGGAAACGGCAAGGAAGCTCATAAAAGAGCCGTGTTGTCAGTTATTCATAACGATGAGATTGTAAATTCAATAAATCTCTCCACTGAAAACCAGGATGGCTGGGCACCAAATATCATAAGGCTTGAAACCGGGGATTTACTCACTATGTGGGTTGAAGTTCTTGATGGGGTTCAACTTTTGAAATACGAAGTTATTGACAGCCAAAATCTGCAAAAAAGGGAAATTTTGGCAAGTTTTTAACTTCAATAATTTTACTTGCAGTCACGTAATTTCTTCTTTCATAAAAAAATCGGAGAACTACGTTTTGTAAAACTGCTTTCTTTAAATATTTAATTTTTATATAGGAAGATCATGCAATTCGTTAAATTAACGATCCTTTTTCTATCAATTTTTTTCTTTGGTCTTGCAAATGCTTTTTCACAAAATTCGAGAATTTCTGGTAAAGTGGCAGATGCAAATAATCAGGAACCTGTATCTGGAGTCACGGTTTTAATTAACGGCACTGCGAAGGGTGCCTCTACTGACCGATCAGGTAGTTTTCTTTTAGAGAATGTAACACCTGGCAGCTATGTGTTGATTGTCAGAGCAATAGGTTTTGAAACAAGAAGAATCCCGGTAAAATTGGAAAGGGACAAAGACCTGGAGATTGAAATTGAAATTTCCTCTCAGCCAATTGCAGGGGAAGAAGTTGTTATAACAGCATCCCGGGGCATTGGGAAAAAACAAAATGAAATACCCGTTAGCTCAACCGTCATAACGGGACAGGCCATAGCTGAATCGGCAGCTAATACAACTGACGAAATCCTAAGATCGGTGCCGGGTGTTCAGTTACCGCTCTTTAACAGCAATGTAAACTTTCCTGTTAACCCATCCGTATCTGTCAGGGGGCTGGGAATTGGTGATGGCGCAACAAGAACGCTCGTATTGATTGATGGTACTCCGGCGAACGGAACATTTTTTAGAAATGTCTTTTGGAACAGGATTCCCAAGCAAAACCTTGATAAAATAGAAGTGATACGGGGAGCAAATTCCAGTCTTTTTGGTTCCTATGCAATGGGCGGTGTTATCAACCTTTTTACAAAACCGATTTCTTTGGATCCCTCAGCTGAACTCGAATTGAAATACGGATCTAATGATATATTCCAGGCTCACATATTTGGCAGTACCCCCATTTCCGATCGTTTTAAGGTCAGCCTTGCGGCTAATTATTTCTCGACTAATGGATACCATTTGCTCAGAGAGAATGACAGAACTGCAATCGACAGGAAATTTAACGTTGAGAATTTTTCTCTTAACACTGAAGCAGAAGCAAATTTATCCAACAGCTTGTTTGCAACGATTGGTTTTAATTACTACAACCAGGATCAGGAAAGAGGAACGAGGCTCAGTGATAACAGAACGGAGGTTTTGGATGTCAACACCAGGCTTGTAAAATCTTTTAATAATGCCGGGACCGTTTCATTCAATTTCTTTTATGTAAATGAAGATTTTGAAACAAACAATACAAGTACTGTAGTGAGAGACGACAGAAGTGCTGAGTTTATATCCAACGTTCATGATACACCATCAGATAATGCAGGTGGTTCCCTTGTGTGGAGTTACTCACCCGGATCCATGTTTTCAAACATCACTGTTGGCAGTGATATCAGTTTCATAAGCGGCGAAGATGATACGGATTTGTTTACGAACGACGGGAATTTTGCTTTCCGCCGTTTCGGTAAAGGGAAACAGAGCAATGTTGGTATCTTTGCTGAAACCAATATCAGGCCGATCGAAAAATTAGTGCTTCAGGCGAGTGCGCGTGTTGATTTCTTTCGAAATTTTGACGGCAGCCTTTTAGAGGATCAGGAATTCACAAACTTTGAAAACAATACATTTACAGAATTTAATCCCAGAATCTCGGCAATCTTCAATATTATTGAACCACTATCAGTTCGGGGTTCATTTTTTACAGGTTTCAGGGCACCTACCCTGGCTGAACTTTACAGGACTTTTGGCACAACTACATTTGTTGGCGAAGCAAATCCCAATCTCAAGCAGGAGGAGTTAATTGGAACCGAATTTGGACTGGTCTTTCAGATAAGAAACGTATCTTTACAGGCTAATTATTTCTTTAACGAGATCGAAGACCTTGTTTCCGGCGTTGTGACTGCTTTTTCGCCTTTTACCCTTACAAATATGAATATTGGAAAAGCTGAAAGCCAGGGCCTGGAATTCATTGGAGAATTCAGTCCTGTTCGTAATTGGTTCATTAACGCGGGATATACCTACCTTGATACGGAAGTAACTGAAAATGAAGAGGATGATGAACTTATTGGCAATAGAATTGAAGGAACTCCTGAACATACTGTCAATGCCGGAGTTTCATACAGGCCACAATCCGGGCTGCGATTCGGGTTGCAGTTGCGATACCTTGATTCACAATTTCAGGACATAAACAATGAAATTCTGTTAGATTCGCATGTAGTTGTTGATGCAAATGTCTCTTATATTTTCAATAACATGATTGAAGTCTTTGCAAATGGTGAAAATATTTTTGATAATCGTTTTGTTGCAAGCGGATTTGGAGGTGTAGAATCTTTAGCTGCTCCGATCCAGGTTGTGGGAGGGATAAGGGTTAAACTCAGGTAAATCATAAAACCCGGGTTAAGTAAAAGCGAATAAAACTCTTCAAAAGTTTTTTTAATAATTATTCAAATGTCTCAAAGAGATCTATCTGAATTATTTGGATAGCCCGAGAACTCATCATTATTTTATTTCTTAACCCGGATTATATCATAATTATTTGTACACATCATTTACGGATTATATTTGGTTTAGCAACATTGAAAAGCGTTACTTCTTAAATTAAAAGAGAACAAATCGAACGTTTTTTCTAATATCAAATCTTATTTTTAGATCGAATAAGTAATAAATCACATACTAATTTTTATGAAATTTTTATTCCTGCTTTCAATTTTTATTTTATTCGTTATTATACCTGTTCAAGCGCAGCAATCCGATAGTACCTTTACTGTAGATATAGAAATAAGGCCGAGATTTGAATTGCGCAACGGATTTAAAGCTCCTATTGAAAAGAATGAAGATCCCGCTGCTTTTGTGGAACAGAGAAGCCGGATATATCTGGATTACGACTCAGGTCCCTATCGGCTGCACCTTGCCTTGCAGGATGTCAGAATCTGGGGAAATCAAAACCAGATTTTCAAAGAAGATGACGCACTGACCAATATTTATGAAGCCTGGGGTTCATATAATCTGAATGAGAAATGGAGTTTGAAATTTGGCAGACAGGCACTCGATTATGACAACGCCAGGTTTTTGGGTGATCTCGACTGGGCACAGCAGGGCAGAAGCCATGATGCCCTGCTGGTTCAGTATCAAAATCCTGAGAAAAACCTATTACTTGATGCGGGTGTCACTTTTAATCAGGTTGTTGAATTCGAGCCGACACGTCTCACAGATACTTTCTTTCCGCTGCAGGGAAATAATAAAACCATGCAATATCTGTGGCTGAATCAAACATTTGAAAAAGCAGGGTTCAGTTACCTTTTTCACAATGATGGCAGACAGGTTGTCGCAGACAGTTCCGTTTCCTTTCGCCAAACAACCGGGCTCAACGGATTCTATCATTTCGGAAATTTTACATACAGAGGCGAATTTTACTACCAGTTCGGGAAAGATCCTGCCAAAGCAACGGTCAGTGCTTTCCTTTTCAATTCAGAAATTATTTACCCGATAAAAAATTACACCTTCACTTTTGGCGTCGACTGGCTGTCGGGTACTGAACTTGATTCATCTAAAAACAGATCTTTCGAGCCGCTTTATGGGACAAATCATAAATTTTATGGATATATGGATTTCTTTCATGTAGGTAATCCCCACAGACAACCTGGCAATCCATACAATGTCGGATTTATAAATTTTTATCAAAAATTAAAAATCGGTTTGACTGATAAAGCCAGTTTCGACATTCACATACATGAATTTATATCGGATGCTGAAGTGTTCGATCCATTCGGGAACTCAATGAGCAGTTATCTTGGTACGGAGGTTGATTTGTTGTTGACGGTAAGGCCCGCCAAAGCAGCCACTTTTTTCCTGGGATACTCACAAATGATACAAACTGATACAATGGAAAGGGTAAAGGGCAATGTGAATGCTTCATCCTTTAATGGCTGGGCCTGGGCTATGTTCAGGCTAAATCCAACGGTTCTTGGATTGTAGTGTCTTTTCACTTTTTACGAGTACTATTGTGGGTTTTTGGAATTAATCAGTAATAATTATTTTATTTTAGAATAAAAAGATGGCAGTGAATGTAACGATATCCGGATTACACAAAGACCTGACGAAAAGTATCAGATCTTTAAAATCAGATCCTCAGAAAATAATTGAATCCAGAAATGTTGTTGAAAAAGTATTGAGAGACGGTAATACCTACTACGG
>JBHJOO010000187.1:0-13413 GCA_050329675.1 Balneolaceae bacterium | reverse complement strand
GAACTCCGGTACAACTGTCAACACAGAAACTCCATGAGATTCATCGTCCTGCCTTTCAGGCTGCAATTGATGCCGGCGTCAAAACCGTTATGCTGAATAGCGGTGAAATAAATGGTGTACCCGTTCATGCATCGCGTGAAATTGTTACAGATTTATTGCGAAATGAGATGGGATTTGAAGGTGTTGTTGTAACTGATTGGGACGATATCGGCAAATTAGTCGATTTTCATAAAACTGCAAAAAACTATAAGGAAGCCACATATCAGGCAGTGAATGCAGGCATCGACATAAATATGACTCCACTTACGCTTGACTTCAATCATACCCTTATTGAACTGGCTGAGGAGGGCCGTATTACAATGGATAGAATTGATGAATCCGTGCGAAGAATATTAAAACTTAAATTTGAACTCGGGCTGTTTGAGAATCCATTTCCGCGAAATGACAGATTCGACAGAATTGGAAGTTTGGAGAATAAGCAGAAAGCACTTGATGCCGCACGCGAATCAATTGTATTATTGAAAAATGAGGGGAATCATCTTCCGCTTCAAAATCCAAAAAAGATTATTCTCTCTGGCCCGACTGCCGATAACAAAAGAAATTTATCGGGAGGCTGGACTCTCGCCTGGCAGGGTGCTGAAGAAGAGCGATATCCTGAAGATATGCATACCATTTTTTCTGCATTAAAAATAGAATTTCCGGAAGCCGAAATAGAATTAATGAACGGCAGTGATATAAATACAGGAAAAAATTCACAGGCTTTCAGCAACAGGTTAAATGATGCCGATCTGATTATTTACGCCGGCGGTGAAGAACCGTATACGGAATTTGTCGGGAATATTACGGATCTCAGCTTACCAATGGAGCAGCAAAGCGAAATAAATCTGCTTTCCAAAAGCAATACTCCTTTACTTTTGATCCTTGTACAAGGCCGCCCGCGTATTATAACGGATGTATTTCAAAATGTGGAAGGTTTATTATTTGCAGGCCTTCCTGGTTTTGAGGGTGCCGAAGCGATAGCAAATGTGATCAGCGGAAAAGTAAATCCAAGCGGAAAACTTCCCATTTCTTATCCTCAATATCCAAATCATTTTGTTACATATAATCACAAATCAAGCGATATTTATTTCTTTAATCCGGAAGAGGCGAACGACATTTCACAAGGATCTGATAATACCTCACTTTTTGAATTTGGATATGGTTTGAGCTATACAGATTTTGAATATCGTGATTTAACTCTTTCAACTGATAGAATCAGTGACAAGGAAACCTTGCGGGTATCTGTAAAAGTGATAAATACGGGAGTAAGAGAAGGAAAGGAATCCGTTTTATGGTTTATTACCAATCATGTAGGCCGGATTACCCGTCCGGTCAAAGAACTGAAACATTTTGAGAAAATCTGCCTGAAACCCGGTGAGGAAAAAACACTTTACTTCGAAATAGAGCCGATTAAGAATCTTTCATACCCTGATTTTGATGGTTCAGCGATACTTGAATCGGGAACATATACCATTCGTGTGGGAAATATTTCACGTGAATTTAATCTGATTAAATCTGAATAATATTATTGAAAAGTTTTTATCTAAATTTAAAATGTGGATTCTTTTTTGACCCTTTCTGAGAGGTGAGTTAAAATATGATCCGTCATTTTTTCCAGATTAAAAGATGCTTTCCAGCCCCAGTCATTTCTGGCTGGGGTATCATCTATTGAATCGGGCCAGGAATCAGCAATCTGCTGGCGATAATCCGGTTTGTAATTAATTTTAAAAGATGGTAAACGCTTTTTAATTGAATTTGAAATTTCCTCAGGAGTAAAATTCATTCCGCTGATATTATAACTGGTATGTACAGTGATTTTTTCGGGTGATGCTTCCATAAGCTGTAAGGTTGCCTTTACCGCATCTTCCATATACATCATCGGAAGGCGGCTGTTTCTATTCAAAAAACATGTAAAAGGCTCATTCTGCAGAGCTTTAAAAAAAATATCCACAGCGTAATCGGTCGTTCCGCCACCGGGAAGTGATTTGTACCCGATCAATCCCGGATACCGGAGGCTGCGAATATCAACACCAAACTTATTGTGATAGTAGGCACACCATTGTTCCCCTGCCATTTTACTAATGCCATAAACAGTAGTCGGATTTAAAGCTGCATGTTGAGGCGTACGTTCAGAAGGTGCATCCGGGCCAAATACGGCAATGGAACTTGGCCAAAAGACCCTTTTGATACTTTTTTCTTTTGCAATATCCAATACATACAAAAGGCTTTTCATATTTAAATCCCATGCATGCAGTATATCTTTTTCAGCTTTCGCTGATAGAATAGCAGCGAGATGATAAATATGGTTTACTTTATACTTACTGATTAGTGCTTCAAGATGAGGCCGGTTCATAACATCAAGCCTTTCAAATAGCCCATCACTCTTTTCAGGGTCGGTTATGTCTGTGGCCAGAACATTTTCAATTCCGAATTTAACACGAAGTGTTTCTGTAAGTTCACTTCCCAGTTGTCCGTTGGCACCTGTAATCAGAATCATATCTGTCTTTTAAATTGTGCCAAGTTCTTTTCCAATTTCTCTAAAGGCGCCGATTGCCTGGTCGAGATGTTTCTTCTCGTGAACTGCCGATAATTGTACCCGGATGCGTGCCTCCCCGTCAGGTACTACAGGGTAGTAGAAGCCGATCACATAAATGCCTTTTTCCAGCAGCCGTGCAGCAAATTGCTGTGCTATTTTGGCATCATAAAGCATAATGGGTACGATCGGGTGTGTACCTTCCTTTATCTCAAAACCTGCATCCGTCATATTTTTTCTGAAGTATGCTGTATTTTCTTCAAGTTTGTCGCGAAGATCCGTTGTTTCGTCCAGCAAGTCGAGTACTGCAATTGAAGCCCCTGCAATAGCGGGAGCAAGTGTATTTGAAAAGAGATAAGGACGTGATTTTTGACGAAGCATTTCCACAATTTCCTTACTTGATGCCGTAAATCCTCCTGATGCACCACCTAATGCTTTTCCAAGTGTACTCGTTATGATATCAATTTTACCAAAAACATTTCGGTATTCATGCACCCCCCTGCCTGTTTTTCCGACAAACCCGGTAGCATGGCATTCATCACTCATCACCAGCGCATCATATTTTTCAGCCAATTCACTGATTTTATCAAGCTGTGCTATGGTTCCATCCATTGAGAAAACACCATCAGTTGCAATAATACGGTGGCGGGCTGAAGATGCCTCTTTTAACTTTTCCTCAAGGTCGTGCATATCGTTGTGCTTAAAAACAAAACGCTGTGCTTTGCATAACCGAACACCATCAATTATTGAGGCATGATTTAGCTGGTCGGATATAATAGCATCTTCTTTTCCAAGCAGCGGCTCAAAGACTCCCCCGTTTGCATCGAATGCAGCAGCATAAAGAATGGTATCTTCAGTGCCAACAAATTCAGCAATTTTCCGCTCCAGTTTTTTATGAATTTCCTGTGTACCACAAATAAACCGGACAGATGACATTCCATATCCATACGTGTCGATTGTTTTTTTTGCGGCATCAATTACACGCGGGTGGGAAGAAAGCCCCAAATAGTTATTAGCGCAAAAATTAATTACCTCTTTGCCCTTATCTGTTTTAATAACCGCTCCCTGAGGTGTGGTTATAACACGTTCTTCTTTATACAGACCGTTATCACGTAACTCTTGAAGTTCATTTATTAATTGCCGGCTTAATGTCCTGGACATTTTATATCTGTTTCTTTTGGATTAAAAAAAACTCCGGGTTCAATTCGAACTCACCCGGAATCGAATGATGATATTTATAAAATAGCGGCATAGCATTCTCCGCCTTTTTAAGGTACGAAGAATTTAATTTATTTGAGTACAGGTTTCAATACCTGAATTCTGACAAGTTTGATATGGCACTGAAAAAAACATGTACCAAACCGGATAATCAGATTGTCTGCTTCATCGACTCGTTTACGGCTTTTTTAAAATCCTTTGAAATTTTTAAAGTTGGAACATATTGCTCGGGTACAATAACCTCTTCATTGGTTTTAGGATTTCTTGCAACTCTCTGAGCTCTCTTTACAACTTTAAAAGTTCCGAAACCACGTAATTCAATATTTTCACCGCGCTTCATCGCGTCAATTACCGTATCAATAAATCCGTTTACAACAGCATCGGTCTCAATTTTTGTCAGTCCGGTTGATGTAGATATAATGTCAACAATGTCAGCTTTTGTCATAGTATTTTTATTAAGTGAATTAATTTTAGATATTTAAAAAATTTATATTCTGAGTTAATATCTGTCTAATTGATTAATCTCAATAAGTTAAAAGATGTTTTTACTTCATTTCGTTCACAATTAATGACAGTTTTCTAAAAATTATCCAAAAACTTTTATACATTCGGTACTTAATTAAATAAAAACGTATCACTATCTCTAAATGGAACAATTCGAACGTGTTGTAAGCTGGCTAAATGACCTCGTCTGGAATTCACCTGAAGTTATGCCTTTAATGGTAGTTATTCTATTAAGTTACGGAATTTTTATAACACTCAGACTCGGTTTTATTCAATTGCGTAAATTGAATCATGGAATTAAGGTTGTTTCCGGTGCTTATGATGATCCTGATGACTTGGGGGATGTCAATCACTTCCAGGCACTATCTACTGCTCTCTCTGCTACAGTTGGCATCGGAAACATCGCCGGGGTAGCCATTGCAATTCATTATGGCGGCCCCGGCGCCCTTTTTTGGATGTGGGTAACAGCATTTTTCGGAATGGCCATCAAGTATTCTGAATGTACCCTTGCAGTTAAATACCGGATAGTAAATGAAGATGGGTCAGTTTCGGGCGGGCCCATGTATTATATCGAAAGAGGCCTTGGCCCGCATTGGAAATGGCTTGCTGTTATTTTTGCAGCTCTTGCTGTCATCTGTTCATTTCTTACAGGGAATGCTATTCAGGCAAATACTGTAGCAGATGTAATGGAAAACACATTCTTTATTCCGATTCCGGTATGGATTACTGGTTTAATTACAGCATCTTTAGTTGGTATTGTCATTATAGGCGGAATCAAGCGAATTGGATATGTAACAGCCCGGTTAACTCCTTTCATGGCAATCGTATATGTTTTGGGTGCCATGCTTATTCTTCTTGCCAATTATGACCAGGTTATTCCTGCTTCTATCCTGATATTCACGTATGCTTTCGATCCGGTTGCAGGTGCTTATGGCGTGGGTTCCGGGCTATTTATGACAACCATGGTTTGGGGTATCAAGCGGGGATTGTTTTCAAATGAGGCGGGACAGGGATCAGCTCCCATTGCACACGGAGCCGCCAAAACGGACGAACCTGTACGGGAAGGAGTCGTTGCTTTGCTTGAGCCATTCATAGACACCATTTTGGTTTGTACATTTACTGGCCTTGTGATTATTGTTACCGGTGTATGGGACACCAAACATCCTTCTACTGTAAATTTGAATTCACCGGAAATGGCTTATACTATTGTAGAACAAACCGAGGGGCCTGGTGTATTACAGGTAAAAGACGGCATCCCGGTTAACGGTGTACTGATTCGAAACGACTTCTCAGTTGATACTCTCTATGCAGACAGAGATCAAACTATACTTTTTAACGGTTTAGTGGATATGAATACATTTACAGCTATTCATGAATTAACCGGGGAGACAACCGGTTCCGTATACGGAAATGTAATTTATAACGGAGCACCTTTAACATCTCAGGCTTTCGAAACAGGACTCTCCCCTTTCTTCCCCGGCGGCAGTTACATCGTTACCATTTGTGTGTTTCTGTTTGCCATTTCCACATCCATCAGCTGGAGTTATTATGGTGACCGGTCTATTCAATATCTGCTTGGAGACAGGTCAATCATATACTACAAATATGTTTATATACTGATGCACTTTCTTGGAGCTATTCTTGCCCTGGAAGTAGTCTGGTCGATTGGAGACATTGCACTTGGGCTTATGACATTTCCAAATCTGATTGCTTTATTTGCTCTTTCCGGTGTGGTATATGCCACTACAAATGACTATTTCAAACGAATGGAGGAATCTGACGAATAATGAGTTCTCAGCTCGATAAAGTAACGGTGATTAAACACCCGCTTGTATCGCGGGATTTAACCATATTGAGAAATAAAAATACCAATACGGCTGATTTCAGAAGTGCGATAGCACGTATTGCTACGATACTGGCTTACTATGCATTAAAAGAAATTCCATTAAAGGAAACGAAAATTGAAACGCCTATAAAAAATACAAAGGGTTTTGAAATTGATACTGATATCGTTGTTGTACCCATACTTCGGGCCGGCCTGAGTTTGGTGAGTGCAATCCTCAATTTTGTGCCTGATGCAAAAGTGGGCCACCTTGGTATATACCGTGACGAAAAAACCCATGAACCCGTTGATTACTATTCAAAAATGCCAAAAGGCCTTGAGTCGTCACTTGTACTTGTTGTTGACCCGATGCTGGCAACAGGCGGCAGTGCTGACGATGCCATTTCATTTGTCAAAAAAAACGGAGCTAATAATATTCGTTTTATTTCATTGATTTCAGCTCCTGAAGGCCTGAACAAATTAACTTCAAAATTTCCGGACATACCTATCATTACAGCCTCTATTGATGAGAAATTGGATGACAGGGCATTTATTGTTCCGGGACTGGGTGATGCCGGAGACCGGTACTTTAGCACGCTTTGACAAAACATTTTCATGCCTGTTAAAATCAGACCGGATAGAAACCGTTAAAGTGGAATTAAATTCAAGTAAGTACGTTACCTTATATATATTTCAAACCTGATTTATTAATCGAACTGAGGTTTCAACTGTTTTACTGTATGAAATTTAATCAAACATTAAATGTATATCATTTTACTGAAATCCGTGTTATAGTTAACAATTTTCTTGAATCAAAGCGCAGGTTTTTAATCTTTCTATCTTTTGTACTTGTAATTACAGCCGGTTGTTCGCAATTATCCGATTTTGACGACAGTCAGGTTCAGTCAGCTTTGAACGATTCACTTTTAACTTCAACCGAGAGCTGGGGTGTAAATATGACCCTGTTAAAAAATGAAAACCGGCAGGTTGTTATCGAGGGGAGCTATGCATTAAATATACAGGAAAAAGACCGTGAAGAAACCAAAATCAGCGGCCCGGTTTATGTTCAACTTTACGACAGTACCGGTACCATGGAAACGGAAGCATGGAGCAAGCGGGCTGTTTATCTGGCTGCAAAAAATGAGTTTGAACTTTATGATTCCGTTCGGGTTCACACTTCAAAAGACCGGCATCTTTATACTGAATATCTTAAATGGTCGCAGTTTACCGAAGAAATTTCATCACCCAATTTTGTTATTATTGTAACTCCGACAGATAGTATTGCCGGACGCGGATTTAACGGAGCTACGGATTTATCCACTTACACTATTCAGGAACCTCGCGGAAGACTGCTGGTTGATTAAGCCTGTAATTAAATTCCATGATTTATGATGATGAAAATTTGTACAATGAGTTTATTTAATTAAGCCGGGATTTCAGACTTTGAAATACACACTGTTTACAGGTACTTCTCTCTTATTGATCATTCTATTGTTAAGCCTGAATGTAACAACCATGGCACAAAGCCGGATTGACATTATTACAGCCGATCAGGGTATGGGCGGAGTTATAGACGGCGAAACGGTCAGAATCCTGCTTGGCAATGTGAGAATATCAACAGATCGCATGATCCTTGAGGCTGACAGTTTATACCAATTTACGGAACGGGAATTCATTCATGCTTTTAATCTGCAAATTGAAACTGAGGATGAGATAATATGGGCCGATTCACTTATTCACAACACACAAACTGATTACAGTGAGTTCCGCGGAAGGGTTGTAATCCAATCCGAAAAAAATACCGTTTTCAGTGAGTCGGTTGATATTGATATGACGCGTGATATAGCCATTTTCAGAGAGCGGGTACGTTTTGAAGATGAAAGCGGTATACTGGTAGCCGATTCAGGCCTTTATTACCAGCAAATTGACAGTGCCATTTTCAGAGGTAATGTACAACTGGCTGATACAACTCAATATCTTGAAGCCGATTCTCTGTTTATGAATCGTTCTGCCGATTTTTATAAACTTTATAGCCGTGTTTATGCTGATGATTTTGAAGAGCTTGTTACTTTTTCCGGGAATTACCTTGAAGCAGATTCAACCGGTTACCGGCTTTTAAGCGGTAATGCGTGGATGATGCGCATGAATGAATCACAAACGGATACTACCCATCTGCTTGCCCGCAAAATTGAAGTTTTTGAATCAGATACCGCATCTGTAGTTGACGCATTTACGGGTGTAAAAATCTGGTCGCCAAAATTCTCTGCTCTTGGTGATACCGCAAAATTCAGAGATGACACAGAACAGTTCTTTATCTGGAGTAATCCGATTGTCTGGCAAAAAAGAATACAATTAACCGGCCCGTATATTGAAGCTCATTTTGAGGATGATGATATTCGTTTTCTGCAATCGTATCCCAAACCTATTGCTGTTCAGCAAGATTCCATTACAAACCGCTTAAATCAAATGACCGGGGATACACTTCATGCGTTCTTTGAAGCTGGAGATATAAAACGCATTCATGTTTTTGATAATACCGAAATTATATTTCACCAGAAAGATGAAAATGGCGAACCTGACGGCCTGATTGAAATGTTTTCTGCAGGCCCTTCTTTTATCGATTTTTATGAAAGTGAAGTGGATGAATTTAAATCGGAGAGAAACATTGACGGTACATTTTTCCCGGAGAATCCTGTAAACATTGAAAGAAAGCTTGATAATTTCAGGTGGGATCCCGAAATGCGGCCGCAGCGGCCAGCCATTCGTGAACCAAGGCTGCCCCAAATACCTGCAGAACGTCCGTTCGATATGCCACCTCGTTATTTGATGTATCTTGAAGAATTTCAATCTGGTCCGCCCGGAACAGGAAGCTGATTCACCAATTTAGAATCTCCATACAGTACAGTAGATCTCCGGATACTGCGATTACTCTTCATCATCAAAATGCAGGGCGCCCAGTTTTCCCTCGGTATGGGCAACGGCAACAGAAACGGCTGCATCACCGGTTATGTTAACAGCCGTCCGGCACATGTCAAGTATTCTGTCTACTCCAAGAATAAGTGCAATACCCTGAACAGGAACCTCAATAGCCTGAAGTACGATAACAAGCATAATTATACCGGCACCCGGTACGCCGGCGGCACCAATAGAAGCAAGTGTAGCCGTCAATACGATTGTTAATTGCTGGGCAATGGTCAAATCAATTCCAACAGCCTGAGCAATAAAGACAGCCGCTACTGCCTGGTAAAGGCTCGTCCCGTCCATATTGATGGTTGCACCAACGGGCAGAACAAAACTTGATACCTCATCTCCCACTCCCAGATTTTTTTCAACCCGCTCCATTGTAACAGGTAGTGTAGCCACGCTTGAACTTGTACTGAAGCCTAATAGTATTGCAGGTTGAATTGCTTTAAAGAAATCTTTTAACTTCATGTTACTGAATATCTTAAATAATGTTGAATAAACAATAAAAACATGAAGAATCAACCCAATGACAACCGCAAGGCAATACCATCCAAGAGCCCATAACAGATTTAACGCCTGCCCCAGATCATCACCGGCCAGATCGATTATAACAACAGCCATTAATGCAAAAACACCGTATGGAGCTGTTTTCATAATAAAATCCACAATTTTTATGATCACTTCATTAAGCGAGTCGAAAAAATCGATCAAAATGGCTCCTTTCTGAACAGGGATGTTTATAATTCCAATACCAAGTATGATTGCAATAAAAACAATTTGCAGCATATTTGAATTATCTGAAGAAGCTTCAATTACATTTTCAGGCACTATTTCGACAAAGAAATCCAGCGGCCTCCGTTCAATAACCAATTGTGCTGCTTCGCCGCGATCCTCCACATTCTCACTATAGCTTTCCATCAGGCTTATCTGTGTAGCTTCGGGCAAAGCATAGCCGGGTTGAATGATATTGACAATGGTCAGACCTATTGTTATCGCAAATACGGTCGTAACCATATATATGCCAACTGTTTTCCCCCCCATGCGCGACAAGCGGGTCATATCATTCAGACTGCTTATGCCGACCACCAATGAAGCCAATACAAGCGGAACAGCAATCAGCTTAAGAAGAGTGATAAATATGGTTCCAAACGGCCGGATAAAATCAGACGTAAATTGGTTAAAACCCGCAACACTTGATATTAAACCCCATATCAGGCCCAGTACCATTCCAATTATAATTTGCCAGTGAAGTTTCTTATACCATTTCATACATCATTATTTGAGTTAATATCATGGCTGCAATGGCACCTGTACCTGTTGCGGCCCAGTTAATGATACAGTTTTTATATTCGGATGAAAGCGGCTCCAAAGAATCCTCCTCCTTGATTCCGTTCATTTCAGTATGTTGATATTTCGCACCTAAAATGGAATCAACAATACAGCCTGAAAAACCACTTATGGCAATAATAGCTGCATATACCTCATTGATACGAGGCGAAAAAAAGTAGAGAGCAACAGCAATGAAAACGGCTCCGGCAATGCCGGCCAAACTTCCTTTGATACTGATCCCTCCGTCGGTACCCGGAGTCGTTTTTTTAAAGGAAGTTATAAGGACAGTTTTACCCGGATTACGGCATCCTATTTCTGTAGCCCAGGTATCCGACGTTGCTGCTGCCACTGCTGCATATGCAGCAATCAGAAGCAGTTCCTTGTCGATAAGAAAGAAAAAAATAAGCATTAATACGATCCAAAATCCATTAGCCCAAACCTGCCAGCCATCCCGCCTGAATTTTGTACGCGATGATATTAATACTTCCGGAATATCACCCTCATCCCCTCTTCGTCTTGATAATAAACTGCTGCTGAAAAAAAATAAAACTACGGCAAGGGCCGGCATCCAGCCACCGGTGCCTAAAACAGCAGTTCCAAATAAAACAGATGCCCTCATACCATCTAATGTCAGCCAGTTGAGAAGAAATGCTAAAATTGCCGCAAGAAGCGATAAACCCAATGCAATAAGCATACGCATGTGATCTTCGTAATTGGCTTCCAATACGAATAAGAGAACGAGGCAAAAACCGAACAGGTAATTCAGAATGCGGTCAGCATTATGAAGCAGCGTGATTTGCATTTTTGTTTTGAGGTGATGAATCTTTTTTCAGAATAGCAAATATAACCGTGATATAACCGATCATAATTACTATCGGTGAAATGTAGAGAGATATAAAACCTTTGAATTCATTTTCAATGTACATCGCGGTAAACCCCGAAACCACGAATAAAATACCAATACCTAACAATTTATAATTAGATTCGCTGAACAACATGGGTTCTTTTTTTGTTTTTTGAATTCTTCGTTTTGTAGGCATTCGTTATATTCGATAAAGTTCACATTTATAATCCATCAATGAATAGATAAGTTATTCAATTATCATAACTTTGAAAAACAAGAAACCATACATTTCTTTAAAATGAAAATTATCCTCGCCTCCGGCAGCCCGCAACGGGCAAAATTATTGAAGCAATTGGGGGTATCTTTCAGAATTGATCCTTCTTCAGCTGATGAATCCATCGAAAATAATCAAACGCCCGAACAAATAGTTAAGGGGCTGTCATTGATGAAGGCGACTGATGTAGCTTCCCGTCATGCCGGTTCCTTTTTAATTGCAGCCGATACCATTGTGGTTTTAGGGGATGAAATTCTTGGAAAGCCTGATGATAAAAAACAAGCAAAACGGATGCTCAGACGACTTTCAGGGCGAACTCATTCTGTCTTTACAGGTGTTAGACTGCTTAAAATTGCAAGTGATGGCAAGATCATGGACAAATGTACGTTCTGTGAAAAGACACTGGTAACTTTTTCGACATTAACTGATTTTGAAATTGATCGGTATATCGCCAGAACCAAACCCTACGACAAGGCAGGCTCCTATGGAATACAGGATGATCTTGGCTGCCTGTTTGTTGAAAGGATTGAAGGCGATTATTATAATGTTGTGGGATTTCCAGTCAATCAATTTTATCGGCAATTAAAAAATTTTGAACCGGATCTTTCAGCATCTATCTTTGAAGTTGACGGGCACAAAAATTTAAACTCATTTACAGAAAATGAAATTTAAAAGCATAACAGTATTCATCGCTATTATTGCAATTTCATTAGCATTTTTGCCTGTTTTATCTTTTTCACAGTCGGGAAATTATCAAATAGCAAACCGGCTCTTACAGCAGCAAAAGTATAATGAAGCTAAACCGCTATTCAAACAATTACATGAAGGCAATCCCGAAGCTTTTATTTTTTTCGATCGCTATGTTGAAACGCTGATCAATACGAAGGATTTTGATGAAGCTCTTAAAGTTACAAAAAAACAAATCGAAACGGGAAACTCTGTCGTTCAGACTTCAATTCGCCTTGGTGAAATTTATCATATTATGGGAGAAAGGGATAAGTCAATTGAGATCTGGCTAAGTTTAATTGTACAAAATCCCAATTCTATCCAAATTTATTATAACGTTGGCTCAGCAATGATAAGCCGAAGGGAATACGAAACTGCAATTGATCTTTACAAAAATGCGCGGTCATTAGCTGGCAATGATCAGCTCTTTACAAATGAAATTGCCAATGCCTTAATGCAATCGGGCCTTTATTCTGAAGCAATGCGTGAATATTTTACACTTATTACGAACTCGCCCGATCAGATGGCATTTGTTCAGCAACGCCTTTTGCGAATGCGTGATAAAGAACTCTACAGGTCAGCCTCTGTTGATCTGGAAGATTATCTTCTTGAACTTGACATTAACCACAGTGCCTATTCACAACTTCATCAATTACTTACATGGATGCTGCTCGAAACAGAACAATACAGGCGTGCTTTGGTAGTTGCCAGGCAATATGAAGCCCGGAGTTCAGGATTTAATTATTCTCTCTATTCTGTTGCAAGCCAGCTCAATTCAGTCCGGCAATTTGAACTTGCTGCCGAGGGGTATCAATACTATATTGATAACGGAACTTCATCGATCCGGTTTCGTTCCATGCAGCAGCTTGCTGACGTATATTACAATTGGGCAGACTTTACCCAGGATTACAGCATTGATACCTACAGAAAACGAATAGAACTTTTTAAAAAAGCGTATGAAATTAATTCAAAATTGATTGCTGAAGCTCCCCGTTATGATAGAATGGGGGATGTAATTATCTCGCAAATCGATCTTGCACTTGATGTGTTTTATGATACAGATGATGCAGAAAAGTGGATAGATAAACTTGTCAGCCTGAATGATCCGAATCTTGATGCTCACGAACTTTATGCGCGGGGCAAACTATCTCTCTTTAAAA
>JBHJOO010000462.1:0-5202 GCA_050329675.1 Balneolaceae bacterium | reverse complement strand
CTGCCTTTTTCCGTCATTTCAATGGATTTCAACTTCATATCCACGGCGTAATAGAGATATTCATCAACAACCGGCATATTTTTGGCATTATCCTGCAGATAGAAACTTTCCGTACTCCGAACAAGCTTCTGAAGGCCTGGTTCCTGCATCATTTTTCTGAACTTCCGGTTTTTCGGGAAACCACGTTCAGCCCTGAAAAGTGCAAGCCCTGCATCTTTTTCATTTCCCTCTTCAAGCAGCTTTTCTGCTTCGTTCACAAGGTTTGCCACCAGTTTTTTTTGTGCATTTACCAGGTTTTCAACCCTGGGCTTCATCTCTTCATATTTTTGAGACTGTGAACCCTGTGGCACCGGCCCTGAAATAATCAGAGGTGTTCTGGCTTCATCAATCAAAATAGAATCAACCTCATCAATAATTGCATAATGATAGTGACGCTGAACCAGTTGTTCTTCACCGATTACCATATTATCCCGCAGGTAATCAAAACCGAATTCATTGTTGGTTCCATAGGTAATATCGGCTTTGTAAGCTTCCTTTCTTTTGTCTGAATTTGGTTCATAGCGATCCACACAATCAACGGTCATCCCGTGAAAATTAAAAATCGGCTCATTCCATTCGGCGTCACGTTTTGCGAGGTAATTGTTTACCGTTACAATATGAACACCTCTGCCGGGGAGTGCATTCAGGTATGCAGGAAAAATAGCTGCAAGGGTTTTACCTTCACCGGTTTTCATTTCAGCAATACTGCTCCGGTGCATTGCCACAGCGCCAACAAGCTGCACATCATATGGAATCATCTCCCATTTGGTTTCGGAACCGGCCACTTTCCACGATTTACCGACAAAACGGCGGCATGTATCTTTCAAAACGGCATAGGCTTCAGGCAAGATGTCTCCTAAAACTTCTTCAACAGTATCCAGCCACTCCTGTTCCAGTTCTTGCAGTGTATCGGATAATTCTCGTCTCTCTTCAAGAGTAACCGAATCATCATTAACATCCATTTTGGATTTAATTTCAGATATTTTTTCTTCGATTTCAGCAGTAGCCTCTTTTAACATTTTACGGTATGATTCCGTTTTCCCTTTTAATTCATCATCGCTGAGCTTTTTTACCTCTTCCTCAAATGATTTGATTTCCTCAACAACCGGCCATAATTTTTTAATGTCCTTGTCACTTTTAGTGCCGAAAATTTTTGTAAGAATGTTTGATATTTGATCTAACATGAATGTACTGTAAATGAATTGTAAGTATAAGTTAATTAAGGTACGGTTTCACTAAAGACTGTTCAACCATTATTAATAATGTGACAATAATCATACCACAAATGAAATGTTCTTTTTTTTAATAAAATACAAAATGAAAAGTGATTATAGAACGCGGATGAACACGGATTGAGCAGATGATCGCTGAAAAAGGATGATTATCTTTCATCTGCGGCTATCCGCCTGATCCGCGTTTTTCTGTGTTCCATAATTTTTAACGAAATACATTTAAAAAGATTGAACGGGAAACAGGCATGTTTTTATTTTGAGGTGTTGGTAGTTGGAGCTTGCGGAGTTGGGAGAGGTAAATGGATGATCATACCCCGAAGGGGTAGAAGAAATTAACCATGGCGAACCCCGAAAGTTAGTGACATATGGCTTACCAAGGATTTAATCGTTGAGGTCATATTTTTCAATTAGATTAATATATTGATTTACTACGGACTTAGAAATGCTTGTTACCAAGCTGATGTAGTTTGGGTCTGTATTGTGATTATAGACGGTTTGAACCCGGTGAAAGTCTTTTAAATAGCGATCCACTGCCTTTTGGGTGTGTTTGGATTCGGAGGCCACTTGAACGGGATCTTTGCGCTGGACAATCGCTTTGTAGACTATTTCTTCTTTATGGGTAATACACGATCCCATATCCTGCAGATTCCCAGGATGTGGCAGCTCACATTGGAAGTTTTGTTCATAATGTTTTCGCCAGCCTGTCGGTCCTGGATATGAATGCCAACAAAGCAGGCTTATATCCCGCATGGATAACAATCCGCCCTGCGCATAGGCTTCTCGAAGAATGCGGGCCGTTGCGTGGGCTCGAATGTCCATAATAGACATTCCCTTGCATCTGTTTTGAATGTCCTGATCGCAGACCATGGTTAGTACCACAGGTACAAACCGCCGGTTTGGGGAGTCCGCGCGAGTCTCAATATCGACCGCATTCCACAGGATTTGTCCGGGTTCGAGGCGGGCCGTATCACGCACCTGACGGGTAAAGAGCTCCAGCAATGAGTCGGCAAGATGACCTCGTATTACCGGACCAAACAGCTTTGGAAACTGTTCAGCAAAAAAGTGTATGATCTGCGGTTTTAGCAGGCGCTGTTTGGCTGAGTTATAGTGTTTATAATGAGATGTGTTAGCGTTCATCGGGAGTTTTTTTTTCAGGTGAAGGGTTTTGCTGAATCGATAAATCGTGCTCTAATTGTTTGCGGCGATGCTCTGCGATCGGTTGCTGGCGATAAAGCATCCAGTAATGCCCGGTTAGTTTTGCAGATAAGCCAACCAGAAAGCTGATCGTCTGAATGTCAAAGCCTTGGCTGGCCAGCCAGACGCATCGGGTGAACTTACTCACGTAATTGGCAACGGCTCTGGCCGAATGATGAGTGGCCCTGGAGATCTCCTCATACTCTTTGCCGGCCAGCCAATGGCGGATAATCAGGCTCCGGTGGGAGATTCCCCGCCCCATATCCTTGATCGTCGATCGCAGAGGAAGAACGATGGATTGCTCGCGGAACATCTGCAGATCCCGAACCAGCGTGCGCATCCCGCAGTTAAATATACGATATGCCAGATCTTCCAGGGTAAGCAATCCGCCTTGTTGATAGGCCTGATGGGCCATACGTTCGATGCGGTGGTGGCGCAGGGCCACTGTGCCGCTGGTTCGCCGGATCTCCAGATCGTCGTCTCCAGCGTCCAGGGTAAGACGAACCCGAACCATTTGGGCCTGCTTGAGAGATTTGGAGGAGGAATTTTCGATTCCTGTACACAGAAAATGGATCTCTCCAAGGCCTTGTTGCCTGTCTGGTTCCATATAAGGGCTAAAGACATCATAGACCGTTTCCAAAATGGCTTTTGCTTCAAAAGGGGAACAGTTCAGCCCATCTATCAGCCGGTTGATAAACTGTTGATTAAGACTTTTCTGTTGGAGCCGATCCCAAAGGGAATGTGAAGTATTATTAATCATGCGTATGCCATAGGTTATGAAGGTGATTGATCGGCCAACTGCCATTCTCGATCGGGCTTCGCCCTCACTTCAATGGCGGTTGGTAGGGGTGTTTTTTATAATAAAACACATTACGCCATATGGCACAATAGTAGGGGTTCGGGCTTGACTCAATCATTTCGACCCCGCATTGTCATACGGCGCTATTCATATTGGATCCCTTCGGGATCTGAGGGAAGGAACACTCTACGGAATGTATTGTTCAGCACCTCAAAATAAAAACATGCCCGAAAAGTCCGCAAGCTAAATTTCTCAACTCCAGAGAACAAAAAACCCTTATTTCTATGCTCATTGTTTCCTATCTTTATTATTCTTATTTAAAAAGTTCTAAAGTTTAAATATGTCCACGATTTCAAATGAAAAGTATGAAGCTGTTATAGGGCTTGAAGTTCACGCTCAGCTTCTTACAGAGAGTAAAGCTTTTGCACCGGTTTCAACTGAATTTGGCCAGGCTCCCAATACAAATGTAACACCACTTTGCCTGGGACATCCCGGAACTCTCCCGGTTTTGAATGAGAACCTTGTTCGATTTATCGTAAAAATGGGTTTGGCGACAGATTGTAAAATTGCTCAAAAATCTATTTTTGCCCGGAAAAATTATTTCTATCCGGATCTTCCGAAAGGATACCAGATTTCACAGTATGAGACACCCATCTGCTACAACGGAAAGATTCATATTCAGGTTGATGGGTATGAAAAGACCATTGGCCTGACGCGAATTCACATGGAGGAGGATGCCGGAAAATCCATACATGATCAGGATCCCTATCACACACTTGTGGATCTGAACCGGGCTGGCGTACCGTTAATCGAAATTGTATCCGAGCCGGATATCAGAACCCCGCAGGAAGCCTATGCCTATCTCACAAAAATCAAACAGATCGTACAGTACCTTGAAATCTGTGATGGTAATATGGAAGAGGGCAGTTTGCGCTGTGATGCCAATGTCTCTATCCGCCCGCGCGGCCAGAAAGAACTTGGCACACGAACCGAGTTGAAAAATATGAACTCATTTCGAAATGTGGAGAGGGCCATACAGTTTGAAATTGATCGTCAGATTGAATTGGTGGAATCCGGTGGTATGGTTGTTCAGCAGACGCTTCTCTGGGATGCAGCTAAACTTGAAACCCGTCAAATGCGTACTAAAGAAGAAGCACATGATTACAGATATTTTCCGGAACCGGATATACCACCGGTTATCGTTTCGGATGAATTACTTGAAGATATTCGATCTGAGTTGCCTGAAATGCCGGATAAACGGCTGTTAAGATTTGAAAAAGAGTACGGCCTTTCAAATGAAGATGCAGTGGTTTTAACAGAAAACCGGTATCTGGCCGATTATTATGAAGAAACGCTTCACCATTTAAATGAACCGAAAGCAATGGCCAATATCATTCTTTCAGAAGTTCTGCGGGTTTTAAATGATCGGAGTTTGTCAATCCGGGAATTCGAGATTGAACCGGAAAAGCTTGCCGGCCTTGTAAAATTGAAGCTGGATGATAAAATCAACTCATCTGCCATGCAGACTATTTTTGATCACATGCTCGAATCAGATAAAACTGCCGGGAATCTTGCCAATGAATTAAATTTAATGCAGGTTTCTGATACCGGTTTTGTAGAACCGATTATAGAAGAAGTGATTGAAAAAAATCCGGATGAGGTAAAACGATATAAAGAAGGCAAAAAAGCACTTATCGGGTTTTTTATAGGACAGGTGATGCAGCGCTCAAAAGGCAAAGCAAACCCGAAACAGGTCCGCGAATTGGTTACTTCTAAACTGGACGCTTAACATAATAATTTATATGAATCATACTTACTTTTTGAAAAACTTTTTGCTGATTGTTGCTTTATGTAATGTGAACTCTTGTGCTTCTGATCCGGGTATTCAACAAACAATAATAGAAGGGAGAATTACTGTAGATCCGGAACTGGATAACA
>JBHJOO010000490.1:0-2863 GCA_050329675.1 Balneolaceae bacterium | reverse complement strand
CACTGACCACTGACCACTGAAAAAAACGACTTTCTATTTCACGAGACAATCCATAGTACTACTTCTTTTTGTTATTCGGAGTCAGGAGTTATGAAATTACTTTAACCCTACTCATTCATCCGGTGACTGTTTTGTTACAGACTCTGAATTATTTCTACATGTAAGTCATCGGATGAATTGTCCTGGCTTGATTTTATTCATTAAATACTATACCCGTTTGGAATTACTTCTCCTTTCTGAATAATAACAATTCCGTCCACAACGTAATGTTTATCATATTTACCGTCGTCGAGATGACGCCCGCCAACTATTCTCACATCATCACCAATTCTTACATTTTTATCAACAATGGAGTTGCTGATATAACAGCGCTGGCCTATTCCCATTAACGGTTTTTCCGGCGATTGTTTTTCAATATCCTTTCTGCTTGGAAAATAATCATTACCCATAATGATTGAGTGCTCAATGGTTGTACCTCTTCCAATCCTTGACCGGATTCCAATCACCGAATGTTCAATACGGCTGGCTTCAATGATGCATCCTTCTGCAACAATAGAATGCTCCAGATTTGTACCCATTAATTTGGAAGCAGGCAGAAGGCGTGCACGTGTATATATGGGGCGTTCATTATCATATAGATTAAAGTGAGGCAGGGTTTCAGTTAATGCCAGGTTTGCCTCAAAAAATGACCGGATTGTTCCAATATCCGTCCAATATCCGTCAAATTCGTAACTGCACACCCTGGTGCCTTCTTCAATGGCTTTTGGAATAATTTCTTTACCGAAATCAGTTGCATCCGGATTTTCATTAAACAGTTTTTGTAAAACATTTTTATTAAATATATAAATACCCATCGAAGCAAGGTAGTTTTTCCCTTGCTGCTGTAATGCTTCAGGTGTTTCAGATTTCCATTTTTCAAGTTCATCTTCAGCCGGCTTCTCAACAAATGCCTCTATTTCATTTTTCTTATTGGTTTTCATGATTCCGAAACCGGTAGCATCTCTTGCTGTTACAGGAATTGTGGCAACGGTAAGCCCGGCTTTCTCTTTTAAATGCCTCTGAAGCAGCTCACTGTAATCCATTTGATAAAGCTGATCTCCCGAGAGAATCAGAACATAATCAAATTCCACATTTCGCATATGGTGAAGTGATTGTCTAACCGCATCAGCAGTACCCTGAAACCAATGCTGGCTCTTTGGTGTCTGCTCTGCCGCAAGAATGTCAACAAAACCACTGCTGAAAAGATCAAAATTATATGAGTTTTTGATATGCCTGTTCAATGACGCCGAGTTGAACTGTGTCAATACGAATATTTTCCTGATGTTGGAATTCAGGCAATTAGATATCGGAATATCTACCAGCCTGTATTTCCCTGCAATTGGAACGGCAGGCTTTGACCTGTGACGTGTTAACGGATGGAGCCTTGTTCCTCTTCCACCCCCGAGTATCATTGCAACTGTTCGATCTTTCATAATTTTACTCTTTCAGGTTTAATAGTTTATTGTATAGTTCGATATATTTCTCAGCAGATTTTTTCCAGGAGAAATCAAGTTTCATATTTATCCTTCTCGTTTTATCGAATAAACTTTTTTTATGATATAACTCTACGGCTCTTATAATAGCCTGGCGGGCATCCTCTATGTTAAAATTATCAAACGTAAAACCATATCCGTTGTCCTCCGATAGATCCTTAACTGTATCCTTTAATCCCCCTGTTGCCCGCACCACCGGTATCGTACCATATTTCATGGCATACATTTGATTCAAACCACACGGTTCAACACGCGAAGGCATTAAAAGAAAATCACTTCCCGCATAAATTTGATGGGCTAAACCTTCATTGTATTCAAGGCGGGTATCGAAATATCCCACATATTGACTCTGTAAATTGTGAAAATAATTATGCAGTGCAGGATCTCCGGTACCGAGAACCATAAAGCTGGCTTCAATTCCCGAATCGATAATGGAAGCAATCAGATCCGGCAACAGATCTGCACCTTTCTCACGGACAAGCCTTCCAATAAATGAAAACAATGGCCGATCCGCATCAAGATTAAATGACTGCAGTAATTCCTTTTTATTCTCTCTTTTGCCGGTTTTATAATTTCTCAAATTATAATTTTTATGTAAAAACGGATCACTATTCGGATCCCACACATCTTCGTCAATGCCATTTACAATACCCTGAGTTTTGAGTTGTTCCTGTTGTAACAAGGATTCAAGGCCGTGGCAAAATTCAAGCAGTTCCTGCATGTATCCTTCCGATACCGTGGTAACCTGCCATGCCATTTTAATGCCTGCTGCCAGTGAGTTCAGGCTATCGTCCCATTCAAGAAGCCCCTTCTTTTCAAGATTAAAGGCAGGTAGCGCCATATAATCATTCAAATGATAACGCCCCTGATACTCACCGTTATGAATGGTTAAGACCGATGGTACATCATGGAACACCTCATATCTGAAACAGTTGCTGGTCATAAACGGAACAAGTGCACTGTGATGATCATGGCAATGGATAACATCCGGTAATATACCAGCCCCTTTCAGCCACTCGAGCGTTGCTATCTGAAAACTGAAAAATCTCTCTTTTTCATCCCAATATGGAAATCCGGACCAGGGATCGATATAGACACCCGGCCTATCGAACCGTCCTGGTATATCTACAAGGTATAAGTTAAAACCCATATCAGGATCTTCAACCAGATTAATTCTAAAGGCAAAATCCGAATTGCCAAGCGGGGCACGGCCCTCATAAATAAGTTTTGTTGTAGCAGATTTAATCCACTCCGTAAAATAATATGGCATTACAACCGAAGCTTCTGTGCCAGGCTGATTCAAATATTTGGGGAGAGATCCGGCTACATCA
>JBHJOO010000517.1:0-9670 GCA_050329675.1 Balneolaceae bacterium | reverse complement strand
TCTTTATCATCAGCCAATACTGCATAGGGCCGGGATATATCACCATCGGGCATTTCCCACTCCGTTACTGTCCCATCGGCAGGGTTATATCTCCCGACGAATCCGGAAGAATAATCGCCATACCATACATTTCCATCAGACGTAACATCAAGACGGCGTGGCCGAATCGTTTCCCGGGGAAGTTCAATTTCTGTCAACTGCATGGTTTCAGGATCAACAGTAGCAATTTTGTTGGTTCCGAACAATGCAATCCATGGGCGTTCTTTTGCCGGATCCATCCTGATTCCATACGGACGTGCCCGTTCTGTGGGAACAGCTATTACTTTGGTTTCACCGGTAGTGACATTAAAATGGCCAACCCCGTTTCCACCCTGTGCTGTAAACCAAATGTTTCCGTCTTTATCAAAAGCAAACGTATGCGGATCTCTGGCATGATCATCATCCATCCTATATTTTGTGATTTCGCCGGTGCCTGCATCCATTTTTCCGATATGCCGGGCACGGTTTCCGGCATACCAAACGGTGCCATCGTCTGCCACCACTACCGTATGAGGGCCTGCGCCGTCCTCCAATTCATGATATCCGAATTCTTCGGTTTCCGGGTTAAAAAACCCTATATAATCATCCCTCTGTCCTGCAAAAAAAACTGTGCCATCAGGGGCTACATAAGGATCGCGTGACCGGGTATCATCCCAGGGTACTTTCCATTCATCCACTGAAATGATAATATCTGAATGCTGAATCGGTTTTTGAACGAAATGGCTATCTTTATCAGATTTATCCGGGAAAAGGATGATCATCGGAAATAAAAAAAGAAGGAATACTTTCATGGCTTATAATCTCCAAATTTAAATGACATTTATAAGTCATTGTAAAGCTTAATTTAATAAGTCTCAATATTGCCCATATAAAATAGTGTTAAAAATAGTCAAAAATAATCATGTTGCCTGTTTCTAATTGTAATAAACATGACCGATTAAAGCTTTTTGATTTAAATTACCTGTTAAATTAATAATGTCATGTCAAGCAACTAATTTTGCTCCAAAATCGAGTCAACACTACTGTTTGCCCGGCAAAAAAAAAGCCATCCGGCTTTCACACCTGGATGGCTTCTCATAGATTTTGGTGAATCGTAATTTAGAAAGCTACAACACCTTCGAGGATTAAGCCTTCAAATTTTGCTCCATTGAATATTGTGTTGGCGGGAAACCGGTCATAATCCTGTATTACATATTCAGCTTTTAATAATACAGAGTCGGTAATAAACCAGCCGCCGGCAAAGTTGAACCGGTTAATTCGTATATCTGCACCATTTGCCATTTCTCCGGTAACCCGGTTAAATCTCATTCCAAGATAAACCTGTTCGTTTGGCAGGAATCTGTAAATTCCTTCAGCAGCCCACTGCTCAAAATTTCTGTCATCAATTTCGTTTGCTGCCCGTCCATCAGTGGTCTCATATGTTCCAAAGAATTCAAATCCTCTGTATTTGAAAAACGGGTTAATCATGAATGACGTTACCTTGCTTCTTAAGCCCGGATTAAGCCTGCCTGAGAAGTCACTGTTATCCATAATACCATGGTAGTGAGAGCCGGCCCGGTCGCCAAAATAAAGTGTGTTATTCGCTGATCGATTTGTATGGTAGAAGGATCCTGTCAACCTATACCTGAACCCGTCGACTGATCGGTTATCATATCCGATCTTTCCGCTGAATGATGGATCCCTGAACTGTTCATCAGACACATTGCCTCTCAGTTCACCACTCATAAGAGATAACACACCTATAAAACCGTTATTCAGGTATTGGATCTCACCACCAATTTCTGTTGTAAATGGATCCATAATGTAGTTTCCTACAAACGGATTGTAAATACCCTGGGCATTATCGCTTCTTCGGAAGTGCTGATCACCGTAATTTAATTCATATTGGCCGACCTTAACACGAAGATTTTTCATCAGGTTATCCACGAACGGACTATTCAACATTTTTAAATCATCTATCTGAAGATAGCCTCCTTTAACCCATGCCTCGGGGTGATGGCGGGATGATAAGTAGGTTGCCACATTTACCTTTACACCATCAGCAAGCTGAATATCAAGATAAAGGTTTGCATTGGCTGTGTTGAATCCGGGGCCAAGTTCCGGCAGTTCATTAGCAACAACTCCATCAACGATAAACGGATCATTGCTGTGATTCAATGTTTGCCATTGCTGACGGAAAGCCCCGCCCCATAGAATTTGAATACCATCAAATTTAACGTCCGTTTGAGTTGACATTTCAAACGTATTGGCTCCGGTTCTGTCGTATGGCCGAAAATATTGAATTTTATCTTTTTTGAGTTGTGAAAAAAGATCGGATGGCAAAGTTGCTGCTATCAGCAATGCCATCAAAAAGGTTGTGATTGATTTTAGTGTTTTCATAACATTCTATATTTTATAATTGATAATTTTTTAAATACCCTTTCAGGTTGTTTCTGATCTGTTTTTAGTTGTTGTAGATGTTTCCAGTTGTGATTTGATTTAATCATTCTTGTTTTTGAAAGCACGTTGAAAAATTCAAAAGTGGTTTCTGTTTAAGAAGAGATACAAGTGTTGTACCAAAATGCCTCCTGAATAAAAGAATTTTGTATATTTTTTTCCTAAAACTGCCTGTTGCTCGTAAAATGAGGTTTTTGATTAAAAGTTTATCAGGATTTTTTAAGCAACCATTCTGATATCTGACCAGGCATGTGCAATGCTGCAAGAGCTTTTTACGCTTAATTTGCATAAATGCAAGTGATGGCGCTTTCCTCTCGGTTTAGGACCGCCCGGGTCGCATCTTCCGTCTTCGTGAAAAACTGGAAGAATTCAGGATTGGCCTTGATGAATTAGATTCACCCGAACACGAATCGGTCAAGGGCCTCTTCACCATGTCGCTTTGGAGGGATAAGAAGACGGGAAAGAATTAAACAGAATAACCGATGAAGGAAGGCTGAAGGAAAAACACTTTTTCTGTTATTCTGTTTCTCTGTTTTTCCCTCGATTCTTTAGTTCGTCTGTTTTCTGTTTTCTCCGCAACTTTGGCGTAAGCAGATTAATTCGCGGCACCTGCACTAATCGTATTCCCAAAAAAGACCGCATTCATAAACATTTTGTTTGTTCCAAACCAGAATCCACGAAAATTCGGATTATCAATAAAATTGATCACTCGTCCGCTGCCTCTCCCTGAGACGATTACTGATGCGGTTCCTCTTAATTTTTCAAGATTTTCTCCCGATATATATCCGCTTGCAAGCGGGCTATCCGTATAGTAAACAGGTGTGGCAAAGGGATTTTTTGCTTTTTTCATAAACAGGGTATTACTTCGAAACAGCTTGATTTCATCACTCTTATATCCATAGCCAACTGGATTTGTATAATCAATTTTACCATGAAAAATCGATCCTCCAATTACCTGTGCCCCGCGTGTATCACTTAGTTGCACGTAGGGTATGATTTCCGGTTCAGCCGTATCATCATTGTCTTCCCTCACAAACTCAATATTGGCCAGCCCATTGCGATTGGCCCAGCTAACGGCACTTTGCTGGGTTATAAGAGTCCCGCCGCCTGAAACCCACATTTTCAGTTCAGATACTGCATTATCTGAGAGATCACCATACCCTCCGTTTGGCATAACTATCACATTGTACCTGTTCAGGCCTGTTCTTCCAATTCGATCTTTTTCAAGGATTGTCAAAGGGATTTTATACCGCTGGTCAAAAAGATGCCAGATTTCACCGACTTCCGTATTTCTTACACCACTTCCTGCAAGAACAGCAACTTTGGGTTTATCAATATTTTGAAAACTTGGGCTTCCCAAATCAATTCCTTCAGGCACCAGTCCCGTACTCATATTGTAAACATTAATACCATCTTCACGGGCTATTTCCTGTACAATTCTGAAAATTTCATTATCGCTGATATGATCACCCTGAATACCAAGTGATATCAGTATGGTTCCATATCCAAAATCTTTAAGCCCCCGGCCGGTAATAGCTTTAAAGGGTACAGATGCAACTTTTGTGCGTATGCCTGCTTTTTGCAGCCTGTATAAAGCACGCGGTGCATAATACTCGGACCATTCAAAAAGATAAGCGTAATTACTGCGGCCGCCAATTACTTCTCCCTGTGGAAATTGTGGATCTTCAATAAGGTTACCCAGTAAATTTCTGTTATATTTTCTTGAATCAAGTTCGGCAAACTGTAAATTAAAAGCATGTGGCAGGGTCCAGGTCGATACATCATAAAAAAGACTGTCAGTAAAAGATGTTCTTTGTTCAAACATCGCTTTTATAAACCGAAACTGTCTCTGATCCATGGGTACAATAAACGAGCTTTCGCTGCGGAATGATTTGCCATCAATTTCAATATCCCGGCTTAATTCATAAATATCTATATCGTGATGGTTCAGCATATCAACAAGATGCCAGGTTTTTCCTTTATCGGTTTCATCACCAAATAGAAATGCCTTAACCTGAGAGCGGCTTGCTTCTTGCACTGCTTCTCTGTAAAAGAAGCGCATGTACTCAAGCAGCTCTTCTCTTAATTCCAGAGAGGCTTTTAATGTTGAAAAAGTTGTGGTAACCTGATTTCGGATAGTAAAAGGAAACTCAAGAACTCCGTGAATACTTTCCTGGGCATGGCCGCGCGAACTTGCCTGTTCAAACAGAATACCTACCGACCCGTTTACATCCGGATAGGTTGACCCTTTACCATAATAAAAATCATCGAACCTCTCACGGGTATAATAGAGTGATTGAATTTCATTTAAAGCATCTGCATGATATTCGGCAATGGCCATTGTGAGATCCTGATTTCTCTGTGGTGTAAGAGGATGAGTTCGGGATGGAACTCCGGGCTGAAAAAAATAGGTGGTATTGGTTCCCATTTCATGAAAATCGGTCAGTACATTGGGTTTCCATTCATGAAACTTTGTGATTCTTCCCCTGCTTTCGGGATGCTGAACCGGCATCCAGTCACGGTTCAGGTCAAACCAGTAGTGGTTGGTACGTCCTCCGGGCCATACTTCATTGTATTCACGATCGGCCGGGTCCGGATTAATCGTATGGCTTTTATGCATATTAACCCAGGTTGAAAATCGCTGAAGTCCATCCGGGTTGAGACTTGGATCAATAAGTATAACTGCATTATGCAGAAGATTGTCAATATCTTCACCCTGTGCTGCTGCAAGGTAATAGGTTATCAGTGGAGCCGCATTTGACCCGCTTGGCTCGTTTCCGTGTACACTATAACCCAGGTTGACAATAACAGGCATCCGGCTGATATCCAGACTCTGTGATCTTTCCGGATAAGTTAAAGCAATTTGATTCTCTTTAATACGATCAATGTTTTCCTGATTCCTTTCCGATGTTATGGTTAGCAGTAACAGCGGCCTGTTTTCATGAGTGCGCGCATACTCCTCAATTGTAACACGTTCGGATGATTCCGCAACTGCATACATATATTGCACCAGTTTATCATGGGTTATATGCCATTCACCAATTTGATGGCCAATTACTTCTTCCGGAGTGGGTATTTCCGGATTGTATTGTATATCATCCGGGAGATAATAATTAATTGAAACCTGACTGTGACCGGTTATCGGAATGAACACTAAGAATGAGAGGCTAATGAGCAGAATATGTCGCATAATTTTACTTGTCTAAAAAATGTAACTGGTTATTGATATGGTAAAGCCAAATAATGAGAAAATTCATAAAACTTTCTTCAATTTTATCTTCATTAACAATTCATCTTATAACAAATTTTTTTAGTCCGGCTGTTAATATCTGAAAATAGCTGCTGCGGGTAACTTGTATGGCATTTCTTCTTTCGGAAGCGCGTATACATCACTGCCGTTTTCAATTGCCTTTATTGCCGACCAGTTTATAAGGTCTATGCCATCCGGGCCGGAGTTGTGAGAATAGTGTACCTCATTTTGACTGAAATCATAATGTCCCCAGCAAAATTCATTGGAAGCAAGAAACAGTGTTTTTGTTTTCCCCATTACCGTAGATTTTATGATTTCCGTCAGATTGTTTGATGTAATTTCATCTGTTGAATCTTTAAACGCTTGTTTTGCATTGTAAAGATCTTTAAGGAAATGACTTTTTACTTTTTCCCATCCGGCTTTTTGTAAATCCGATTCATTTAATTCATCGGGATTAGAGTGAACAACATTATCAATCAGCCTCCCGTATGCATTTGCCTTTTTATACATGGAAATATTTTCTTCAAGCCCTACAATAACAAGCGGCAATTGTTTCTTATTAAGAAGAGGTGTAACAATATTTTCAATCTTTCCAAGATATTGTTCAACCACCGCTTTATCATCCTCCTTACCAGCTCCGTGGCCAAAAAACATTGCTTTTTCGCCGGCAGCTCCTGTATGAAACTGAATCTGTGCATCTGGCATGTCATCATAATACTCTTTCAGCGATTTAGGCAGATCAGGCGGGGTAATATCCTTGCACTCATTTCTTGTGCACTCAAGCAGTCGTACATTTTGCCGGCTGACTGCTAAAACGTTATAGATCCCCTGAAGGCTGATCATTGGCAACAGCGGGGTAATCAATATATGATCATTTACATAGGCCATTTCCTCTAAACTATATGGTAACTGAAATATTTTTGTTTCAGATTCAGATATGTAAACAACCAATCCCTGGTCAACATGAACCCAAAATGATGGTTTTTCAAGTAGTTCTTTCGCTTCTTTTAAATAAGACTGAATTTCCCTTTCTTTTAATCCTTTTTTACTTAATTGTGAGGCGGCTTTATTTAAGAGGTTTTTATAGCGAATTGGATCCTGTTTTGCATCTTCTCCTTTTTTATGTGTGGGCAGGGTAATAGTCGTCAAAATTTTTCCCTTAAATTTAATGAGTTCTTCAATCGTTTTTCTGCTAATCATAAATTACCTCTTGTGGTTCATTATTTTTGATTACTTTGTTCTTCTTCAAAATTATAAAATATTTCATTATATATTGGTTCCATTTTCTTAAATAATTATTCAAATGGCAGCTACTTCCCGTCAAATGATTACAAAAAGTCTTGGGCCGGGTTTACTTATGGCAGCTGCAGCTATCGGTGTATCACATCTCGTTCAATCCACAAGGGCAGGTGCCGATTATGGATTTGCCCTTGTTTGGGCTGTTCTTTTGGCCAATATTTTCAAGTATCCATTTCTTGAATTTGGCCCCCGGTATGCTTTAGCAGCTAACGAATCTTTAATTGACGGATATAAAAAGCTGGGTTCTTTTGCTATTGCTTTCTTCTTAATGTTTACAATTGGAACCATGTTTGCCGTACAGGCAGCCGTAACGGTTGTTACAGCAAGCCTTGCTGCAGAAATGACGGGAATTGTATTATCTCCGGTTTTATGGAGTGCAATATTACTCTTTTTATGTATCATTATTCTGATTACCGATAAATATTCTGTTCTTGATAATGTTGTAAAAATATTAATGTCTGTTTTAGCTCTGTCAACACTTGTTGCCGTCGGTGCAGCTCTTTTCCAGGCAGAATATACAACTATTCAATCAGCCATATCACCTGAGTTATGGACCGTTACCGGTGTCGCTTTTTTAATCGCATTAATGGGATGGATGCCTATTCCTATTGATGCATCGGCATGGCACTCTCTTTGGTCACTCGAAAAAAATAAACAGGATGGCCATATTACAGAATTCAGGGGATCATTAATTGACTTTAATGTAGGATATATCGGAGCAGCAATTCTTGCTCTTCTTTTTTTAACCCTTGGTGCACTAATCATGTTCGGCAGCGGTATTGATTTTGCATCAAGCGGGGCAGCATTCTCATCTCAATTGATTCAGCTTTATACGGTTACACTTGGCAACTGGGCTTATCCAATAATCATTATTTGTGCATTTACAACAATGTTCAGCACTACATTAATTGTTACAGATGCCTATCCGCGTGTCTGCCGAAGATTTGTTCAGATATACAGGCCCGGTTTTCTGGCTGGATCAGATAAATTTCACTATCGATTCTTTTTGATTTTAATTAGTGCTATTTCTCTCACATTTTTACATTTACTTGGAGATCAATTCCGATTTCTTATTGATCTCGCAACAACTTTGTCTTTTTTGGGGGCACCTGTTCTCGCTTATATTAACTACAAACTGATGCACCCAAACTTTATTCCCAAAAATTATATTCCCCGTCCGTGGCTCATCTGGCTAAGCCGGGCCGGCTTATTATTTCTTACCGGTTTTGCTCTTTTGTATATTTACTGGGTGATTCTATTTTGAAATACATTTTCCCAAATCGGTTCTTACCCATTCGCCCTCATTTGATGATTTCTATGAGAATAATTGTTTTTTTAATTTTTATACTCCATTTAACGAACCAATTGGCATCAGCCCAGGTTCAGCTTTATCCAAACCAGTTTCGCCCTTCGAACCAAAATTGGCAGCAATTAAAAACAGACCATTTTAAAATTATATACCCGGCATCTTCCCGTTATGCTGCTTTCCGAACTGCCAAAATTCTGGAGAATGAATACCACGATATTTCCAGCCTTATAGGTGGTAATCTAAATAATTTCAGAGTGATACTGAATGCAGAAAATGATCTTTCGAATGGTTTTGTGAATCCTCTGAATTTCAGAACTGAAATTGAACTGGCTCCAATCAAGGGTAAATCGCTAAATCCCCGTTCAGGAGACTGGCTTGAAACGGTTTCTCCTCATGAACTTGTGCATGCCGTTCATTTTAATTCCAAACCAAAGTCACTGACTAATCTTGTTGGATTATTTTCACCGGATATTCGCCGTTCTATTCATTCTGCAGCTCCATTTGGGATACTTGAAGGAGTTGCGGTGGAATATGAAAGCCATAATCACATCCACGGATCCGGAAGGGGAAATTATCCATTCTTTACTAATCAATTTCAATCTTTACTCGGAACTTCTGACGAATGGTCAATGGGTCAATTGATTCACGTTTCAGATTTTACATTTCCTTTTGACCGCCATTATAGCGGTGGATATCATTTTACTCACTGGCTTCTTGAAAATGAAGGCAGGGATATTATGCAAAAAACTATTGACCACCATTACAGGTGGCCTTTTCTCGGTTTTGGTTTTGCCCTTCGCCAAACTACAGGAAAGTATCCATCTCAGCTCTACAGAGAATTCAACGATGAAATGAGACGAAGAGAAATGTTAAGACGGGCTTCTGTTCTCAACCATACCGACTCCGTTTCAAAAATATTATCTCTGCAAACAGAAGGAACTCGTGCCAGCAGGCCCCGGTGGCTGGATAACAACCGTATTCTATATTACAGCCGCAGCTATAATTCACCGACCGGTTTTTATATCTACGATATTGAAAAAAATAAAGATCAATTGCTTAAAGAAGTTGTATTAGTCGAAGATATAAAGTATTCACTGGCTGAGGACAAGTCAGCAATCTATTACGGCAGATATAAAACAGATTTATTTTTCGATAATACAATGAGATCTAACATTTATAAATTCGATCTGAAGTCTGGTAAATCAACCCGCATAACAGTACATAACGACCGGATTTTTGCTCCTGAATTAAGTGAGGAAAGAATTTATGCCGTTCGCACGGATGTTTTTGAAAACAGGCCGGTAATCCTGAACAGAGATAACGGATCAATAATCAAT
>JBHJOO010000071.1:0-5860 GCA_050329675.1 Balneolaceae bacterium | reverse complement strand
TGATGTATGATGTTTTTCCTCGTTTTATGAATTTACCGTTTCCAGGTTTTAAATGGCATTCACCATTTTCTATGGCTATTTGTCCGCGCAAAAGTACGGTTTCGGTTTTCCCGGTCACCTTCCACCCTTCATAACTTGAGTAATCGGCGTTCATGTGATGTGTATCTTTCGAAATGGTGTGCTCTTTTTCGGGGTCAAGAATCGTCAGATCCGCATCCGCACCAATCGCAATCGTTCCCTTTTGGGGATACATTCCAAAGATTTTAGCCGGATTTGTAGCCGTTATTTCCACATATTTATTCAGGGAGATTTTTCCTTTTTTCACACCCTCCGAAAACATTAATTCCATCCGGTGTTCTATAGCCGGATGACCGTTTGGAATTTTTGAAAAATCATCTATTCCCATTTTCTTCTGCTCCCAGGTAAACGGACAGTGGTCAGTTCCTACAACATTAACCAGTCCCTGTTGCAGGCCGGCCCAAAGAGCTTCCTGGTCTTTTTTCTCGCGTATTGGCGGACTCATCACCCATTTTGCACCTTCAAATCCATCTTCATAAACGGAGGCATCCACCAACAGATATTGCGGGCAGGTTTCTACAAAAACACGTTGATTTCTGAGTGCGGCACGGCGCACAGCATTCATGGCTCCTTCACATGTCATGTGAACTATATAACCGGTACAGCCTGTATAGTGAAGCATATCGGTGAAACGGGCACTTGCTTCGGCTTCTGTTACTTCAGGCTGGGAGAGATAATGAAATAGAGGAGAAGTTTTCCCCTCAGAAAGATGTTTGGCAATCAGTGAATCGATCATATCGCCATTGGTGGCATGAACAGTAACGAGTCCGCCGTGTTTCTTAACCACTTTCATGAGCTGTACCATCTGTCCGTCATCGATCATCAGTGCACCTTTGTAAGCCATAAATGTTTTAAAAGAGGTGATCCCTTCCTCTTCAATAAATTCTACAACTTCTCTGGCAACATCATCATTAAAATCGGTGACGGCCATATGATAGGAATAATCCCCGATTGCCTTTCCTTCTGATTTTTTTTGCCAGGTTTTTAATGCATTCCGGAGTGAATCGCCCTGAGTTTGAAGAATAAAATCGATAACCGTTGTAGTACCGCCGAAAAGTGCTGCACGTGTTCCGGATTCATAATCATCACTGGAAAACGTTCCCATAAACGGCATGTCGAGGTGAACATGTGGATCCACCCCACCCGGAATAACCAGTTTGCCTGAAGCGTCAATTTCTCGCTGTGATTTATAAGAAAGATTTTTTCCTATCGCGGAAATTTTATCATTCTCTATATAAATATCTGCTGTATAATCTTCAGCAGCAGTAACAACTCTTCCGTTTTTAATCAGTACTGACATATTATTCCAGATTTTTCATAATTGATGGTTGTGGTAAATCAGACGGCTTTAACGGTGCATCTTTCATCATATAATAATAAAGAATAAACGCTGTGCCAAAACCTGTAAACCACGATAAACTATATAGAAAACCAAGAGATGGAATCCAAAAACCAATAAGTGCTGTAAGAACCCCGGCGGCAAGTGCATACATGGCGGCTTTATTAAATCCCGACCCTCCATATGCATACAATCCGTCCATTTTATACAAATCATGAAGAGCGAGGGTTTTCTTTCTTACAAGGTAATAATCACAAAGAAGAATGCCCAGAACCGGTCCCAGCAGTCCGCTGACAAATAAAAGGATTCCCCCTATATCATCCATCAGCCACCAGGGGCAAGTTAAAATTGCAATAATTCCTGCAATAACTCCACCTGTTCTGAAATTCAGTTTTTGAGGCATCACATTTGCAATAGCGTTTGCCGGGGCAATTACATTTGCAGCAATGTTGGTGCTCAGTGTTGCAACTATCAGGGCAATCTGTGCAAGAACCACGACCACGGGATCCTTTAAAAGAGCTACGAGTGAGACGGGATCCCATGGAGTATCTTCAACAATCAAAATATCTTCAAAAGAGATTACAGCGGCACTGGTTACAAAAATTGCAACAAAAGAAAAGAATGTCATGGTGGTTGGGAGCCCCAGAAACTGCCCTCTGATTTGATCTTTCTGGGTTTTGGAAAGCCTTGTGATATCTGCAATACTGATCGCCATCGTTGCCCAGAATCCGACCATAGCGGTGAACCAAATCAAGTACATCAGAACAGATGTTGAACTATCGGATTGCTCCGGAAAAATAGACAATGTACTGGAAAGGGAACTATCCGGATTTCTGAATCGGATCAAAACCGGATCATTACTGTTGCTAATAGTTTCGGAATAGGGAATAGAAATAATAGATGTAGCGGATGAAATCTGCTGCCATCCAATTTCTTCAACGCCATCCTCACCGGGAATCCAAATGTTCACTTCCGATGCTTTTGGATTTCCATCGAGGTCAGTTATTACATTCAGCGTAAGCGAATAATCTCCGGGATTATTTACCGGTGCTTTGAGTGTGGCTGTGGTCATCTGAAGCTGGCGGCCCTGTTCCAGCACACCTGAAAAACTGCCGGCATTATTGTAACCCCATCCGATTAAAATCAATCCGATAAGTAACAGAATAGGAGCAGAATAATTCTCCAGCCATTTAATGGATTCTGTCCCCTTCCAGATGAAGTAAATATTCATAAACCAGAACAGACCAAAGCCAACAAATTTCCCGATATCAAGTTCAAGTGATCCTGTTTGACCGGTAATGACATTCCATATTGAATAAAACGCCAATCCGCCAATCCAGGTTTGAATCCCAAACCATCCGCAGGCAATGAAGCCGCGAACCAGTGAAGCAATATGAACACCGTGAATACCGAAACTGGATCTTCCAAAAACCGGAAATGGGATTCCGTATTTTACACCGGCATGACCACTCAGTACCATTGGTATGGTAATTACCAGATTGGCGATGGCAATAATAATTAATGAAGCTTCCCAGCTCAGGCCGGAACGAATCATATTAGAAGCCAGCAAATAAGTGGGAATACATACCGCCATACCTATCCAGATCGCCGTCATATCCCACATCGACCATGTGCGGTCTTCATGTGGCAGCGGAACCATGTCTTCACCGCTAAGGGGTGAATATTCGAGCTCCGGGGGAAGTCTGAGATTGTTCTTCACAGAATTCGGGATAAGGGTTACGTGTGAAATGCGTTATGTACATTTCTCATCACTTTTGGTTTTTCACATTTAAAATCAATCCTCATAATACTCATCGGCGATGGATATAGCCTGAGACAAAATTTCAATCCCTTCGTCGATCTGCTCTTCGCTTACAATTAACGGAGGAGCCGTGAAAATCCAGTTCCATCTTACAAATGTAAACATCCCGGCCTCGCGAACTTTTGCAGCCATTCTGTTGGTGGCTTCCATATCAGCAGGTTTGGCGTTCCAGGGGGTAACGGGCTTTTTGGTCTCCCGGTTTTTGACCAGTTCTATACAGCCAAGCAGGCCTGTATTTCTGAAGTCACCTATAGAGGGATGCTTTTCTTTCAGTTCTTTTACACGGGATTCGATATAGATACCCATTTTAGAAGCATTGGCAACAAGTTCTTCTTCTTCCATTATTCGGATGTTCTCAATTGCAGCTGCACAGGAAACGGCATGGGCAGAATAAGTGAGCCCGATAACCATGGGATGATCATCATAATGTTTTGCGATAGCATCAGAAATCATTACACCGCCGAGCGGCAGATACCCTGAAGTCAGGCCTTTGGCCATACACATAATATCAGGCTCCACCCCGTGGTTTTCAACTGCAAACATTTTACCTGTGCGGCCAAACCCGCTCATCACTTCATCGTCGATTAATAAAATTCCATACTCGTCGCATATTTTACGAACCAATTTCCAGAAATTGGGCGGGTATTTAATACAACCTGAGGAACCGGATTCCCCCTCCAGCATAATAGCGGCAATACTGTCGGGATTTTCATATTTAACGATCTGCTCCAGGTTCCGCGCAGCCATCTCCCCGCACTCTTCAACTGATGTTGAGTTCCACGGACATCGGTAAAAATAGGGGTTTTCTACATGGATCATATTGGGCACAGGCTGGCTGTCAACAGGGAATTTTCTCGGATCGCCCCCTGCGGAAATAGCACCATAGGTTGCGCCGTGATAGGAACGGTACAGTGTAATAATTTTATGACGGCCGGTATACATCCGCGCCAGTTTTATTGCATTTTCAACAGCTTCAGCTCCGCCCAGGGTAAAAAATGTTTTGTTCAGTGAAGGGGGTGCAATTTCAGAGAGTTTTTTCCCCAGTTTACCCCGTGCCCCGGTTATCATTCCGGGAAAGACATAACTGACCTCTTCCATTTGCCGTTTTACAGCCTCGGTAATTCGCTGATCGCCATGCCCGATATTGACATTCATCAATTGGGATGAAAAATCCAGATAACGCTTTCCATCCCGGTCATAAAGATAAACACCCTCAGCCCGTTCAATATTGATGGGATTCAGTCCTGCCTGTTTTGACCAGGAAAACAGTGTATGATTCAGGTTGTCATTTAGAATTTCTGTTTTGTTGGCTGTGTCTGTTTGCATGTGGTGGTGCGGGTTGTGGGTTGCGGTTTTATTTGGGGCTTTGCCAGTCGGTTTCTACATAGTTGATAATTTCAAAGACATCAGATGAATCTGATAAGCATATTCGAAAGACAAATTATAAATATCTAAATCTTTATAACTCATATATCATATATCACATATTTTCTATTTTTTCAGATCAGGGTCTGAAAGTCATGTCAATACCCCGTAACCCGAAACCCGCAACTCGGGGTCAGCTCATCCAGTTGGTTTTGTGTTCAGGATTCCATTTAACGGTTGTTTTTTTGTTCTGAGTCCAGAATTCAATGGAGCTTTTGCCTGTAATATCACAGACGCCGAACTTGGAATCGTTCCAGCCGCCAAAAGGAAATGGCTCGCGCGGGACGGGGACACCAATATTCACCCCAATCATACCTGCGCTTGCCCGCTCCATAACCTCTTTTGCTGCACCGCCGCTTTGCGTAAAGACGGCCGCAGCATTTCCATATTCCGAACTGTTTTCTACGGCAATTGCTTCATCCAGATTTTTGGTCCGGATGATTGAAATTACCGGGCCAAATACTTCTTCTTTAGCAATAGCCATATCGGGTGTTACATAATCTACAATGGTTGGTCCCACATAAAAGCCACCTTCCTTCCCTTTTACAGCAGCGTTGCGTCCGTCAACCAAAACTTTGGCTCCGGCAGCTTCAGCCTCATTAATATATTTTTCTATTCGTTCTTTGGCTTGTTTACTAATTACCGAACCAAGAGTATCACCGGGCACCACTTTTTTCGCCTCTTCAACCATTCTATTTACTATATGGTCAACTTTATCCACGCCCACCATAACAGCAGCTGCCATGCAGCGCTGACCTGCACAACCAGACATGGATGCCACAACATTGGATGCCGTCATCTCTTCATTTGCATCAGGCAACACGATCAGATGATTTTTGGCGCCACCAAGGGCAACACAGCGTTTCAGGTTCGAAGTGGCCCGTTTGTATACAATTTTGGCAACTTTGGTAGAGCCCACAAAAGAGACTGCCTTGATTTCAGGGTGATCACAAATTGCTTCCACAACCTCTTTACCGCCGTTAACAATATTAAACACGCCATCAGGCAGTCCAGCCTCTTTCAGCAATTCAGCAATTTTTACGGAACTCATCGGTACCACTTCAGACGGTTTCAGGATCATACAATTACCCAAGGCAATGGCGTTGGGGATGGTCCAGTGCGGTACCATGTTGGGAAAGTTAAATGGTGCTATAGATGCTACTACACCAAGCGGCTTTCTATCGAGCCGTACTTCA
>JBHJOO010000459.1:0-3398 GCA_050329675.1 Balneolaceae bacterium | reverse complement strand
TGGTTTTGCGTACGTGCATAACCGAACTGAAACCCTAAATGACTTGAAGAAAAATGAGACACTACTCACGATATCTATCCGGAGGGATTCTGTCTGCTTTGATGCTGTTTATCCTGCTGCCTGCAGTATCTGCCCAGAATCTCGAATCATTTGAACAGAAAGTTACCGAATTTACCCTCGATAACGGATTGCACTTTATCATCATTGAACGCCATGTAGCACCTGTAGCAAGTTTTGTTACTTTTGTTGATGTGGGTTCTGCCAACGAACCGGTGGGGAACACCGGAATTGCCCATATTTTCGAGCATATGGCCTTCAAGGGAACGCACTACATCGGAACCACCGACTGGGAAAGTGAAAAACAGGCCATCGAAGCAGTGGAAGCAGCCTATCAGGCCTGGCTGCGCGAAAAACAAAGCGCAAACACAGAACCGGAAAAGCTTGAAAAACTTTGGAAAGAGTTTGAAAATGCCCAGGAAGAATCAAAAAAATATGTTGTAAATAACGAATTTTCACAAATCATTCAGAAAAACGGCGGTGTCGGCTTAAATGCCTTTACCAGTGCCGATGCAACAGGTTATTTCTACAGCCTTCCCCAGAACAGGGCGGAACTCTGGTTCAACCTGGAAGCAGACCGATTCAAAAACCCTGTATTCAGAGAGTTTTATGTCGAAAAGGATGTGGTGATGGAAGAACGCAGAATGCGGACAGACTCCAATCCGGTAGGCCGGCTGATCGAAGAATTTTTAGCTGTGGCATACTCGGCACATCCTTATGGAAACCCTGTGATTGGGTGGCCCAGTGATATTGAGGCTACCACAATCGAGGATGCCAAAAGGTTCTATGATATTTTTTATGTTCCGGATAATATAACCATCGCAATTGCCGGGAATGTAGATCCGGATGACATGCGTAAACTTGCTGAAGAATACTTCGGTGATATGCCGGCCGGCGAACCGGCACCTGAAGTAAATACATTAGAACCGGAACAGAGAGGTGAACGGCGGTTTGTGATCGAAGAAGAAAGCCAGCCTTTCTTTCTCGCCGGTTATCACACCGTAGATCAAATGCACGAAGATGCTGCCGCTTTACAATTACTGGGTTCGATAATTTCTCAAGGCCGGACATCCAAACTCTACAAGCGCCTGGTTGAAGATGAAAAACTGGCTCTTGCAGTGCAGGCCTTCAATGGCTTTCCCGGAACTAAATATCAATCTATGTTTCTGACTTTTGCAGTACCCAATCAGGGTGTATCTGTTGAGGACGTAGAAAATGCTGTATTTGATGAAATTGAAGGTGTAAAGGATGGATCTATCACGCAGGAAGAACTTGACAGGGCTATCACCAATGCAAGGGCAAACCTTGTTCGTGGTTTGGCTTCAAACAACGGCCTGGCACTCCGGTTTGCCCAGACACATGCCCAGCAGGGTGACTGGCGAAGAATTTTTACTTCCATCGATGATCTGCAGTCTGTTACTCTTGATGACCTGCAGCGCGTGGCTAATCAATACCTTGTCAAAAAGAATCGTACAGTGGGTATGATCGTGAATAAGCAGGCACAGCAACAAGTTGCAGACGCACAGGAAAATTAAATTTTAAGTGGAGATTATCATGAAGAAAATTATTATAACACTGTCAATACTACTGATTGCAGGAATTCAATTGGCTGATGCCCAAAAAAAGTGGGATGAAATTGAGTTTCCCGAAATTAATAATTTTGAGCGGCCCGATGTAGAAGTTTTTGAACTTGATAACGGGATTACTTTTTATCTCGTGGAAGATGATGAATTGCCACTGATTAATGTCAGTGTCCGCGTTCGAACCGGAGCGGTTTTGGAATCCGATGATAAAGTTGGCCTGGCTTCCATGGCCGGGACAGTGATGAGAAGCGGTGGTTCTGAAAAATATCCTGCCGATCAGCTGAATGAGCTTCTTGAAAATAAAGCAGCCCGGATGGAAACGGGAATCGGTTTTACCAGCGGCACGGCAAGCATGAATGTGCTTAAGGAAGATTTTGATGAACTGCTGCCTGTGTTTATCGATCTTCTTCAAAACCCGCTTTTTCCTGAAGACAAGATTGAGCTGGCAAAAACTCAAACTAAAAGCGGTATTTCAAGAAGAAATGATGATCAGGGCAGCATCGCGAATCGCGAATTTGAGCGGATTATTTATGGCCAGGACTCCGTCTACGGCCGTCTGACTGAATATGAGACGGTGGACAATATTACCCGAGAAGATCTTGTAGCCTTTCATGAAGAGACATTTAAAGGTAATAATCTGATGGTCGGTGTCATTGGTGATTTCAATATGCGGGATATGAAACGGAAACTTCGCAATGCATTTGGATCCATTCCTGCTGGGGAGGGGATTAACCTGCTTTTTCCTGAAGTTGATTATGAATTTAAGCAAACGGTCAATTTTATTAACAAGTCTGATGTAAACCAAAGCTATGTGCTGCTTGGCCATATAGGCGGAATGAGAGACAACCCGGATTATGCCAAACTACAGGTTATGAACCAGGTGCTGAGCGGTGGATTCTCAGGCAGGTTGTTTAGAGTAGTTAGAAGCGATATGGGGCTTGCCTACGCCGTATTCGGATCATACCGAAGCGGTAACTTTTATCCTGGCACGTTTACAACAGGTGTTATGACTCAAAGTGAAACAACGGCCGAAGCGATTGAAGCAATCATAGAACAAATTAAAAGATTGCAGAATGAACCTATTACGGAAGAAGAACTGCAGCAAACCAAAGATCAGTTTCTGAATTCTATCGTTTTTCAGTACGACAGCAAGGCCAAAGTGTTGAATCAAAGGCTTACAAATGAGTATGCAGGCTTGCCTGAAGACAGCTTTGACAAGCTTGTTGAAGAAGTCAGAAATGTGACGATTGAAGATGTGCAGCGTATGGCTCAAAAGTATTTGCAGCCCGGTGAAATGCAGATTCTTGTGGTTGGAAACAAGGCTGAAATAGGTAATCAGCTTGAAAAATTCGGAGAAGTAAATGAAATTGACATCACGATTCCCGAGCCGGGAGGTACAGTGGATGATGCTATAGCAGGTGATACCGCTCTCGGCAAGGAGTGGCTTGGGAAAATGTCGGAAGCTGTTCTGCCATCGCTCACCCTGGATGGAATCGTAAAAGTTGAGAGTGATAACATTATCAATACACCCCAGGGAGAGATGTCTCTTGGCAGTGTGGAGGAGTTAAATTTTCTCAAAAATGAATTCAGGGCCGAGGTGAATGCGCCAATGGGACAAATTGTGACTGAGATTATTGATGGGAAAGGTAAGATGAAAATGGGCGGCCAGGAGATGCCCATGCAGCCTGCCCAGCTGGATCAAACATTGGCCCAATACTCACGAAATTATGTAAATCTTGCGCTTAACCGGGATGAGGT
>JBHJOO010000300.1:0-4432 GCA_050329675.1 Balneolaceae bacterium | reverse complement strand
GTCCTATTTTAATGACATCCATCTCAACAATTTTAGGTATTTTGCCAATTGCCCTCGCACTTGGGGCAGGAGCTGAAAGCCGTATGTCGATGGGTATAGCCGTAATTGGAGGATTACTTATAGGCAGTATATTTACTCTTTACGTGATACCGGCTATCTATTCATATTTTGCCTCGGAAAAAGAAATGATTGAAATTGATAAAGAGAAACTTGAAAAAGCTGAAAAACTACAACCCGCTTCTCTATAAAATGAGCTGCAGATTACTTAAAATCTTAACACTAACAACTCTCTTTTTTTCCTGTAATTTGCCGGTTTTTGCTCAGGAATCTCTCACACTTGATGAAGCAATTCAAATTGGGCTTGAAAATAATTATGGAGTAAAAATTGCAAGAACTTCATTTGAAATTGCTGAAAGAAACCGGACACTTGGGAATGCCGGGTTTTTACCATCCCTGTCGGTAACCGGCACAAGAACAGAGAGATTTTCTGAATCAATTGAAACAGAGACCGAGGTTTCAGAAAGTTCGATTGATGGTGCCACAACAACCATTACGAATGCCAATATTTCTCTAAGCTGGACAATTTTTGACGGGCTTCAAATGTTTGCTGCGTGGGATAGGTTAGGTGAACTTAAAGAGCTGAGCAGAAACGAACTTCGCCTTGAGATGGAATCGACTGTGAGCGAAATCATTTTACTCTATTACAATGTAGTAAGCCTCAGAGACCAGGTAAATATATTGCAAAATACAGTAGATGTTTCCCTTGAACGGGTTGAGATAGTAGAAACAGAAGTAGATCTTGGGTCAAGTTCCCAATTTGACCTGCTGCAGGCCCGGACAGACCTGAATGCTGATCGAGCTGCTGTCTTGAGAGAATCAAACCGTTTAATTGAAGCAAAAACTCTATTAAATGAAGTTTTGGCAAGAGATCCGGTTACAGATTTTAACGTGGATGATATAATTACTGTCAACCGGATGCTTCAGGAACAGGATCTTTTACAAAATGTTCTCAATACGAATACCGAATTAATATTGGCCCGTGCGCAGGAAACGATTGCTGAGCAGGAGGTACGAGAAATCAGAGGCGAGCGATATCCGGAGCTTGTTTTGAATTCCGGATATACATTCAACCGCAATGAATCTACAGGGGGATTTACAACATTTATACAAACGAGCGGTTTTAATATCGGACTTACTGCCCGAATCAATCTTTTTGACGGATTTAATACAAACCGGCGTGTACAGGTAGCGAAGTTAAATGTAAAGTCGGTACAGTATCAGCGGGAAGAGCTAATGCAAAGGCTGTTGTCCAATTTTAACATCATCTACCGTACGTATCTGAATAGCATAGATCTGGTTGATCTTGAGGAAGAAAACCTGGAAAATGCTGAGGAAACACTTGATATTGCTCTTGAAAGATTCAGGCTGGGTACAATCAGTGCTCTGGAATTCAGGGAATCTCAACGAACTTTTTTGGCAGCGGAGAGCCGCCTGATTCAGGCTAAATTTGAAGCAAAGCAGAGTGAGACCGAACTTTTAAGATTAAGCGGAAGATTGCAGGATCTGCTTATAAATTAGTGGTTATAACCTGTTTTAAGAAACCAACCAACTGTTCCGACGGAACATTTCTTTGCCATATTTACCCTGTTAACTCAAATTCCGAAAAATAGCGATGTAGTTGCTACGATTATAAAATTTTTAGTTTAATTTTATTTTTATTGTGGAATTTAAGTTACGATAAACCGCCGGTTGGCGGTTGACCGATGTTGTAGCCCCGGAATTCATTCCGGGTTATTAGCAGGAACACAGATCCGAAAGTACCGTAGGTACGGACGGTAGAAAGGCAGGCAAAGACACCGCCCGGCCGATACCGATCGTACCTGCGGCACTTACGGTGGCTTGCCGCTCCTTTTCCCGGGGATGAATTCCCCGGGTTACAAGATCGCCCGCAGCTATGCTGCTCTCTGCTTATAGAACAGAATCTGCTCCCGACAGTAACAAATTATAACAAAGGCAAATGAATAAATCTGTCCGGGTTGCGAGCTGTTGTCAATCGCTGACACGGGTTCACGCAGTGTGTCTCCGATTCTGACTCTGATAACCTCAGAGTAGAAGGTGTTATGAATAGTTTATCAGCGGCACCAACAGATCATCATCTAAAAAAAATCAAAAATTGAAAATGATAATAACGGAGCGGCCATCATTTTCAAACCGCACATCATCGGCTAATTCATCAATAATAAAAAGGCCCCTTCCACCTAATTTAAGTAAATTTTCATCCGCGGTCGGATCCGGTTTCTGGCTGTAATCAAACCCGGGGCCTTCATCGGTAACTTTAAAAACGATACGGTTATTCTGAACAGAACCTGTTACAGTTACTGATTTTTCTTCATCCAGTTTATTTCCATGAACAATAGCATTTGTAACGGCTTCACTAACAGCCAGTTCGATTTTAGATTTTAAATCCTCGTCAAAATGGAGGTCATCGTCAATTTCATTAATGAAGTCAAGTACGCGTTCAGATTCTGAAAATTCTGATTTGATTTTGAGCTTATATGGTTGAGGCATTCTTAAACTTCAGCGTTATGCGTATATCCCACGCATTTTTAATGTGGTTGCTACTCTGTTTATAGAATATACGTAGGCAGCTTGTCTCATGGTAATTTTATGAGCCTGGCTTACATCATACACATTTTCAAATGCATTTCGCATCATCCGGTTTAATCTTCTGTTTACTCTTTCTTCAGTCCAAAAATATCCTTGTCTGTCCTGAACCCATTCAAAATAAGAAACAGTTACGCCACCTGCATTAGCTAAAATATCGGGAACCACCAAAATCCCTTTCTCTTCAAGTATTGCATCCGCATTTGCAGTAACCGGCCCGTTTGCACCTTCAACAATTATTTTTGCTTTGATATTTCCTGCATTCTGTCTGCTGATTTGATCCTCTTTTGCGGCAGGAATTAACACATCGCATTCAAGTTCCAGTAATTCTTCATTGGATATTTTTTCAGCATGAGCATAACCGTCGAGTGAATATTGATTTTTTTCCATGTATTCAATAGCATGAGGAATATCAATACCATCCTTATTGTAGTATCCGCCGTTAATATCACTCACTGCAATGACTCTTGCTCCCTGTTCATACATGAGCTGGGCTGATATCGATCCAACATTACCAAATCCCTGAACAGCTACAGTCACCTTATTAGGCATAAGCCCAAGTTTACTGAGTGCCGCGAGCGTCACAGTAACGACTCCCCTGCCGGTAGCTTCTTTTCTCCCAAAAGAACCGCCCAATATAATCGGTTTGCCTGTTACAACAGCAGTTTCCGTTTTTTTTGAATTCATGCTGTATGTATCCATAATCCAGGCCATAACCTGTTCATTAGTATTCATATCAGGAGCAGGGATATCTCTGTCAGGCCCGAAAATATCAAGTAAATTCGCTGTGTATCTCCTTGTAAGCCGTTCAAGTTCAGAATTGGATAACTCTTTTGGATTACACCGAACGGCACCTTTCGCTCCGCCAAAGGGTACATTTACCACGGCACATTTCCATGTCATCCAGGCAGCAAGTGCTTTTACTTCGTCAAGTGTTACATCCGGAGAATAACGAACACCGCCTTTCGACGGGCCAAGCACATTATCATGGATTACCCTGAACCCTTCAAATACCTCAATTTTTCCTGAGTCCATTACAACAGGTACAGATACAATAACCTGTTTTACCGGACTGGCCAAATATTGAAACATTCCTTCATCGAGATTCAGAATCTCGGCTGCAAACCGGAATCTTTCCATCATTGATTCGAACGGTGATTCTTTGTCCAGTTTGGGGCCAGGTTCTTTGTAATATCCGGTAGTGTATAAATCTTTGTAATAGGGCATTTGTCTGTAGTATTAAGGGTTGGAAGCGCTTGCAAATAAGATTTAAATGTACGGTTTCTCTATGAAAAATAAAGCCTTTTTAGTGAATTGAGAAACAAATTCTTGACAAAATATTTCTGACATATAATGTTAAGTTAATATTTATTCTCTATCGGTCATTTGCAATCAATCCGGTTTTTTATGGCATGTTTTTATGAAAAATTGATAGAATTAATATGCCCTTGATATTTTGATAAAAAAGAATCATCATTAGTGCTCGTTATAGTTACATTTTAACATATGTTTTTATAAGCAGAATGCAATGAATTTACCCGTACTTGTACTGAATCAGGATTACCAGCCACTAAGTGTGTGTTCGCTTGAACGCTCCGTGAAGCTATTGTTTCTTGAAAAGGCAGAGCTATTGCATGATGATCCGGATAGATCTTTACGGACCGTAAGAAGAGAATATGCCTACCCTTCTGTGATCCGGCTGCGCCGGTATATCAGAATTCCTTACAAAAGGATCGTTTTATCCCGAAGAAATGTAATGAAGAGAGAC
>JBHJOO010000296.1:0-4750 GCA_050329675.1 Balneolaceae bacterium | reverse complement strand
TAGTAATTCTATTTTCTTTGGGGCGACTTGATTTTGATAATGGCAATAATTGGTTTTGCTATGGTTCACATTGCCGGAGAAAGGGAAGTTATTTCAGAACCGGATGAGGCCTCTGTAACAGTCGAAATTCCCGAAATAATTGATGTCAGACAGATCGACTGGGCAAAAGGCAATCCTGATGCAGACGTTGTTATCGTCAAATACAGTGATTTTCAATACCCGGCCTGCCGGTTTGTACCATCATCGAGGGATGTGATGTAGTTGCGATGAGCTCTTACTTCATGATCGGCCCCTTTCCGGTTGCTTTTAAGGGAGTGCTCTTTTACACCCTGATGCTTTTTTCTGGCATTTATTGGTTGGATACGCGGAAGGTCGCCTTGTTCAAATATCTGCCTTATATTACCATTCCGGCTTTAATTTATTCGGTATGGCTGGGGTATATCATGCTTTTTGTGATTGAGGCGCTTTGTATTTACTGCCTGATTTCAGCCGCATCTACCACGTTTATTATGTTGATCTCGTTAGTACTCGCGAAATACAGCTAATAGATTTTGGATCTAAATTCTTGTGGGTCCATTACTTTGATCGTGATGACGTACTCCGATGCGGCATATTATCAAACTTTTTATACGTCAGATTCTATTTATCTGATAACAGTAAAAAATGTTTTAAATCTTTCAAATCATTTATTACAACCTGTTCAGCTATAAAAGCCAGATATCTGTATGTATGTAGTTTGGCATGTTCTTTCACTTTTTCTCCAAACAAAGGGATCCAGCGAGAAAGATGCTTATTCAGAAAATCGTACTGTTTGAACCGGAAATCTGACACCATTTTTTCCGACGATTTTTCTGATTTAACCACACCATTGTGCTCCGAATTACTGTTGTACCCGTTTTTCTGGTATTTAAATTGTTCTGGTTCAAGAGCTCTCATTTCCAGGTACATCAGATAGTACATAAACTCAAGCTCTATACTGATATGATCAGGTATCTCCTGAATTGCCACATCGATATTCTCTTCCTTATATCGCCTAAGCACATCCAGGGTTGAATTTGCCATTAAGTGCTCTACATCTTCCAGGTACATCGACCCGTATGGCGGCACCAGCAGCTTGAACGGGCCAATAAAAAGACGTGCATATTCAACTTTCAACTCTTCGAAATCTTCCAAAACTGTCATTTCGGTTGGAATATTTTCAAAAATATCCGGGTAAGCAACCCTCACCGATTCTTGAAGTTCATCCAGGTACCAGGGCAAATTTTCGTCCGGGATTTGAAAACAGGCTGACAGTAGTTTATATGTTATGAGTTTATCTTCAATCATATTATGCATTAAACCTTTTCCACTCTAACGCGCACAACTCCATAAAAAGCAGATGATCCACTTAATCTGTCGTAGTCTGCAGGAATAACTTGGTTATTGTTACCGCCCCTTGGTGTTTTCCCGAACACTTTGGAAGCATGACGTCCCATGGCCCAATGTCCCTGTCCAAATGCTTTCACAACCGTACCCGGCTGTACACCCTCCCACAAATTGGCTGTACACTCAAGTTCTCCGGCATCGGAGTAGAGCCGGATATGATCTCCGTTTTGCAGCCCCAGGCGTTTGGCATCCTTAGGGTTAAACTGCGCCACATCTTCTCCAACCACATTACCCATATCAATATCTTTCATCTCGTAGTACCAAGAGCAGTTCTGAGAACGTCCTTCACGGTTTAATCTTGATTTATAATCTACAAAATGGAACGTATTCTCGGATTTTTCACCATGTACGAACGGTTCTTCGTAATGAGGAACAAAAGCTGTTTCTCCACGGGCCAAATAGTGTGAAGACTCAAGTACATGATCGATGGTTGTGTTGTGTCTTTCAGCGTGTGAAGCAAGTGCATCTTTTAACGTTTCAGAATAAAATTCAAAATTGCGGGTTTTTGTATTCATCTTGCCCCAGCGTCCTCTGTAATTGTATGGATTCGAATTCCATACACCGGTCTGATAGAAATCTTCCCATCCGTCAAACTTGTCCCCGCCTTTGTAATGTGCAGGATGCCATAAATCACGGGTAGCGTGTTTAAGAGCAAAAAGATCAAACTCTTGCTCATTTTGTGGAACGGCATTGGTTTCCGGATCGCGATACTCTTTATAATGATCAAGAAGATTTGTAAACCCGCGTTCGGCCAGTTTCTCGGCAAGCAGCCAGCAGAATTCGGTCTCGTCTGTTTTTACGTCCCAAACCCGGTCAATTACGGCTCGATTTAAAGGCAATTGTCGATATCCATTCCCAATACTCTTCATATAACCGTGCCGTTCGAACAGATGGTGAGTAGCAGGAAGTACAATATCACAAAACATACTGTACTCTGAGGCATGGGTCGTTAAATGAACATTAAACGGAACTTTGCTCATTGCCTTTTCCCAGCGGTCGCTCTGCGGATTAGAAAAGGCAAAGTTGTTGAAATATGCAATGATCATTTTAATATCGTATGGGTCTTCATCCAGGATGCCATCGGCCGCCCGGTTGGTCACCACACCGCCGCCAGATCTTCCGCCATTCAGCGCCGGATATTCGAGATACCCGCGCTGGTCTATTTTCGGTTTGGATATTCCTTCTCTTGCATCATCATCCAGAAACGGATCAGCAGATGGAAAACCGCGGGAATATTCGGGGTTGGATGCAAGAGTACCTCCCCGGTTATCTACTGAGCCAACAAGACCATTCAGCGCATGCGTGGCCATTGAATTGTATGCCCCTCGAACCTGCATGGTAGGGCCGCCTCCAACCCAGCATATGGCATGCGGGGCAGCTTCTGCAAATCCGGTTGCCACCCTTTCAATCTGTTCAGCCGAAACACCACAACGTTCAGCAGCCCATTCGGGGGTGCGGTCTTTCAGTTCAATATTCCACCATTTCACCAGCCCGTGTGTAAATTTTTCATCAAACAGGCTTTCGTCCACGGTTTCTCCGGTTCTGAAACGGTTTTCTCCATCCACAAAATCCCCAACAAATTCCTTATACCAGAGGCCTTTGGTTAATATTACGTGCGCCATAGCTACTGCCAGGGCGCCATCTTCTCCGGGGATAACCGGCAGCCATTCATCCGATTTTGCAGCCGTTGCCGATAACCTGGGCTCTACGGTAGCAATTTTGGCCCGCGCCATAAGCTCACCCCAGGCGTTGTTGTAGTGTGAAACCTGTCTGTTGGTAGAAATCGGATCAGCACCCCAGCAAATTACATAGCGGGCATTTTTTACATCGTATTGGCGATAAGCCCAGATACCTTCGGTGTAATAGGGCCCAAATTTTTCGGCTTCTGCACAGATTGCGCTGTGAGAAATATTATTAGGCGAACCGATAATTTTCGGTAGCCTGTCGTAAAGAATATCTCTGAGATAGGTATACCTGCCACGGGTAACCATAAATTTATGTGTCTCTTTGTTATTGCGAAGCTCCATAATTTTATCGGCAATGGTGTCGAGAGCTTCATCCCATGAAATGGGTACAAAGCCGGGATCAATACCTCGCCCTTTTTCCGGATTTGTGCGTTTCATCGGGTGCTTTAATCTATCGGGATCGTATACCTGCTGAAGGCTCATATGCCCTCTCACACACAAATTTTCACCATTCACTTTTGAATTCGGGTTACCACGGATTTTAGTTGCACGCCCATTCTGAACATACACCTGAACCGAACACCAGGATGTACAACCCAGGCATGAGGTTGCCTCCCATCTGCCGCCTTCGCCGACTCTTACAGACTGCCCCTGATTCTTATTAGAAGCTTTTAAGGTGGATAACCCCAGCATTCCTGATCCCAGTGTTGCCGCGGTGCCCCCCATCAGGGCTTTCTTTAAAAATGACTTCCTTGAACTGGTTGTTTTGTAATTATTCTTTTCTTTCATGGTGTTACGTATTAAAATCCGTTAATTAACCGAAAAGCTGTTCTTCCTGAGCTTTCTTTGAGTGATCGATTTTACCCTGCCGGTCGGCTTTCATCAGCATGGCAATATTTTTGGTTTGCTGATCTTTCGCTTCAAAATAATCTTTATCTGAGAATTTCCAGTCATCAAATCGTTCAGCGTCCAGTTCAGCTGCAAGTTCACCTTTTGTCTGCTTATAGTTGGCGGCGCTGTTAAAACTGCGCACATAAAACACTTTTGGCTGTGTGCCCAGGTGTTCCATACGCCTGAATGGCCTGTATTTTGCCAAAATCCTGCTCACAGAACTGTTCGGATCGTTGAGGTCGCCAAATATGCGTGCGTCAGTTGGGCATCGTTTTACACAAGCCGGTAGTTTTTTCTCTTTGAGCCTGTGCAGGCAAAAGTCACATTTTTCCGTAATGCCATGATACCGATTACCCTCACCAAAATTTTCCCGTTCCGGATTGTAGTAAGGAATTCCGCTTCCACCTGTATCTTCAAGTGTGCTTTTGGCTGAACCGGTTACCCCAGCAATCAACTCTTCAATATTGTTCCACTCATTATGCGGTTCACCAAAATGGGCATGTACTTCGCCGTACGGGCAGTTAATAATGCAAGCACGGCAGCCGATGCATTTATTGGCGTCGTGAGCGGTAATTCCGCCATTCACTTTGTGCAGTGCAGAGGTAGGACACGCCTTCACGCACGGAGCATTTTCGCAATGGTTACAAAGCGTGGGCAGGTATTCGTAGCGAACGTTGGGAAATTCTCCTATAGTGTGTGTGATGTGATGCGACCAAAAATGGCCTTCCCGTAAATTGTTTTCACTTTTA
>JBHJOO010000441.1:0-6359 GCA_050329675.1 Balneolaceae bacterium | reverse complement strand
CTTGAAATTTCATTTCATTTTCTAACCAAAATACTTCAACAGCTGACAAGCGAAGGGATATTACAGTCATTCAAGGGGCCAAACGGAGGGGTTCGATTAACCAGATCGGGCGATGAGATCTCACTACTTGATATTGTACGGACTATTGATGGGGATAACCTGTTTACAGAATGCGCACTCGGTTTACCAGGTTGCGGAGTAATGAAACCATGTCCTCTTCATGATAAATGGGCCGACACCCGTGATAATATTCGTGATATGCTCGATTCGACAACACTGAATGAATTGGTGAAAAGAGGTAAGGCTGAAAATTTGCGGATGACTTCTGATGGTGGTTTTGAATTTTTGAAGGAATAATTTTTTTCAAAATTAAAAAACAGTTATAAGACTATTAAAACTCATTATTAAATATATAAAACAGCGTAATGTATTTAACTGCAAAAGTATCAGGGAAAACCTTATATTCAGGCTATAAGTCATTGATTATATATTAATTGTAACATAAACAAATCTTTAAGATTTCATGATTCCAACTATAAAAAATAATGTATTATTATCCTTTTTGGCATTTTTACTAATCATGTTTGGAGCCTGTTCTGGTGATACCGATCAAAAACAAACAACGGATACGGAAAATAACGGTTTAACAGCTTTCGAACTTCAGCATGGTATCGGCCCGGTAACAGAAGAAGTGGAACTTGGAGAGTTTAAGCAGGAAATGGCTGACAGGGGAAGACAAATTTTTCAAATGAAATGTGAAGCCTGCCACATGGCTGATACACGAATTGTAGGGCCGCCGCTTGGGGATGTTCTCGAAAGACGAAGCCCGGCGTTTGTTATGAACATGATCCTGAATCCGGGCGAAATGACACGGGAACATCCGGAAGGGATAAAGCTAATGCAGGAATACATGGCCCCAATGCCATTTCAAAACGTTACTGTGGATGATGCAAGAGCTATCGTTGAATACTTAAGAATTATTTCAGATGAATAAAAGGGTAATTGGATACCATTAACACTAAAAAGATAAAACAATGAAAAAAAAGAAAAATAAAATGTTTCGAATATTATTTTCGGGCGCAGCATTTGTAATTGTAGCGGGTTTACTATTTACGGGATGCCCCGGCCAGCAACAAATGCTTGATCGCAGTGAAGCAGCTTCAAAAGTTTACGTTGCCCCCGGTGAATATGATGAATTTTATGCATTTCTGTCTGGCGGTTACAGCGGACAGTTAAGCGTATGGGGTCTGCCATCTGCCCGAATGTTTAAAGTAATTCCTGTTTTTTCACAGGATCCGGAAACCGGTTATGGGTATTCTGAGGAAACGAAACCGTTGCTTGAAACGAGTTATGGGTTTATCCCATGGGATGATTCTCACCATCCGCACATATCGCAAACAAATGGAGATGCCGATGGCAGGTGGATTTTTATTAATGCAAACAATACCCCCCGTATTGCAAGAATTGATCTTGCCACCATGGAAACACAGGAGATTATTGAAATTCCGAATACAGGAGGAAATCACGCCTCTTCATTTGTTACTTCCAATACCGAGTATGTAGTAGGGGCAACACGGTTCAGTATTCCTCATGAGAAAGATGCCGATGTGCCAATTGAAGCGTATGGTGAAGAATTTGACGGTGCACTAACGTTTGTAAAAGTTGATCCCGAAACCGGCAGAATGAATCTGGATTTCCAGGTTTTGATGCCTCCCTATAATTATGACCTCGGCAGAGCTGGCAAAGGCCCGTCATCCGATTGGTTTTTCTTTACTACTTATAACACCGAAAAAGCACATACGATGCTCGAAGTTCAGGCTTCACGGCATGATAAAGATGTGATAGCCGCCATCAACTGGCGAAAAGCCGTTGAATTGATTGAAGAAGGACACGGTCGTCGTGTAAGTGCCGAATACTATCATAATTATTATGATGGAAATACAGGAATGGCTATTTCTAATCACAATAACGATGGAGTGATCGTTCTGGATCCTGAAGAAGTGGAAAACTTTATCTATTTTCTGCCCACACCAAAATCACCTCACGGTGTTGATATAGACCCGACCGGGGAATTTATCGTTGCCGGTGGCAAGCTTGCCACAGTAATTCCGGTGCATTCCTTCAGTCGAATGCTTGAAGCAATCGATAATGAAGAGTTCGAAGAAATAAGAGATGGAATCCCGGTTCTGAAATATGAAGCAACAATCGCCGGTGAAGTTGAAAATCCCGGACTCGGGCCGCTTCATACGGAATTTGATGGTAAAGGATATGCTTATACTTCAGTGTACATTACATCCGAAATCGTAAAATTCTCACTGGAAACCTTTGAGGTCGTGGACAGAATCGATGCATATTACTCTATCGGCCATCTTATGATTACAGGTGGAGATACACGTAATCCGGATGCCAAGTATATGGTTGGATTGACAAAAACAGCCAAAGACCGCTATCTGCCAACCGGCCCTAAACAAAATCACCCGGCTCAGCTTTATGATATCTCGGGCGATAAAATGGAGCTTTTACTTGACTTTCCAACCATTGGTGAGCCCCATTATGCCCAGGGAATACGGGCTGATAAAATAATGGCTAACAACAAACGAATTTATGAACTGGAAGATAATAATCATCCTCATAAAGCCATGACGAGAGACACCCGTGTTGAACGGGACGGAAATGTGGTCAGGGTTTATATGACCAGTGTTCGCAGCCACTTCAGGCCTGATAATATTGAAGGCATTCGGGTAGGCGATACAGTTTACTTTCACGTAACGAATGTGGAGCAGGAATGGGATGTTGTTCATGGTTTGGCAATCAAAGGTGCCAATAACGCTGAAATTCTGGTTGCACCGGGTCAGACAAAGACCCTTAAATGGGAGCCGAAAAGAACCGGTATTTATCCGTTCTATTGCACAGCTTTCTGTTCTGCCCTTCACCAGGAAATGCAGGGTTATGTACGGGTTTCACCAGCCGGCTCCGATGTACCGTTAACCTGGAGAACCGGTGATCAGATAAATTAGTATCAGACAAATTACCCCCAAAAATTCCGGGGTTGGATTCCGATCCAATCCCGGAGTTTAATTCAAATGGAGCCTTGTTCAGAGTTTGAAGCATCAGCAACAGGTCACTTTTGAAATGAATGAGAGTTTATTTTTTTCATCAAATGATCCCGGACAATAAAATACGGGAACATACTAAAAACATAATATAATGAAACTTAAATCAAAAATAGTGATGGCATTTGCAGCCCTGCTGCTCCTTCCCCTCTACTTTGTTCCTTTTTGGAGTATCTCCATGGATGCACCACAATACCCGGAGGGAATGGGTATGTATTTTCATCTTGACGATGTGAGTGGTCACAACCGGCATGACCTGCAAACGATAAATAATTTGAATCACTATATCGGAATGGCGGAAATTCATCCGGATGATTTTCCCGAATTTAAAATTATGCCATGGATTATTGGCTTTATGATCTTTCTGGGCATGATTGCAGCTGTTTCCGGCAGCAGAAAACTTGTTTTAACATGGTTAATTCTCATGGTCATTATCGGGATTATCGGCCTGATTGACTACTACATGTGGGGATATGAATATGGACACAATCTTAGCCCGGATGCACCAATTAAGGTTCCCGGAATGTCGTACCAGCCGCCGTTAATCGGGTGCAAACAGCTTTTGAATATCCATGCATGCTCCTGGCCATATATTGGTTCTCTTTTTATAGGACTTTCTGTTATTTTTGCAGCCGGTGTTGCATGGTACGAAAAAAAATAAATTAACGTTGATTAACTATTAATATGTCAATGATAAAATGATGGAATAGTTATCGGATGAGTTTCTCAAAAGTATCAGTAAGTTTGAATGATTCTGATGATTCCGAATTGACTCATCCGATGACCTGGCAGACAATATATCGTAAGTATATCACGAATAGTTTTTGAATAAAAAAACAGGAATAACAAGATGCAAAGAGAAATTAGCTTTTTTATGGTGATCATGGTTTTACTTTTTATGTTAACCGGGTGTACAGAACGATCGTCAGAAAATCCGGCGATTGATAGAGCTGAATTCAGCCAAATCGACTATGGTAAAGCAATATGTGAATTTGAGCATGTAGTAATAGATGAATTTCGGTATGGCGGCAAACTGGAAACAAAATCCGGTGATGTGTTTACTTTTATGTCTGTTGAATGCCTTGCAGGTTATTATCTGAATAATCTGAATGAAAGCCAGATTAAAAATATGTGGGTAACTGATTTTAATCATGGTAAAATGTTGATTCCTGTTGAAGAAGCTGTTTTTCTGCACAGTAAAAACCGGAAAAGCCCAAATGGCCTGAATCTGACGGCACTGAAGGCAGACGATGAAAAAATCACCTTTAATATGCGTTTCGCGTATGGTGGTGATTTGATCGGATGGGAAGAGGTTCTGCAATTGGTTCAGAAGGAATGGAATATTAACCGGAAGATCTAATGTTGTTTAAGCTTTAATTTTTAAAAGCAAATATGAATTTTAAAGTCACATATTTTCCGGCGGTTTTGATCATCCTGTTGCTGATAACCGGTTGTGAGCCAAAACCAAAACCTATCCAGTACGGGCACGAAGATTGTTCCTATTGCAGAATGATGATAACCGAACCACAGTACGGGGCCCAAACACTAAATAAACAGGGACGCTCATTTACATTTGATTCTATCGAGTGTATGGCGGCTTTTGCACAAGAAAATGTGAAAGCCGAACAGATTGATGTTCATTCTCACTGGATTGCTGATTTCACAGGCAGTGAAGAGTTTATACGTGCAGAAGAAGCCCATTATCTTCACAGTGAAAACCTTCGCAGCCCGATGGGTCTGAATCTTTCTGCCCATGCCACGCTGGAACAGGCGGAAAAATACCGCGGCGAATACGGCGGTGAAATTTTAAATTGGGCTGAAGTAAAAGAATTCGTTCATGATACGTGGCTCGATCACAACAACGGAAATGCCATTCACACACGGGATCACAATAAATAAGAAGTAAACCCTGGCTTGAAACAATGTCTCATTTTTTCTGCACTCTTTTATTGGTGACCTTTCTGCATAGCGATCTGCTTGCATCTGAACGTGTGATAGAGGTGCGTACGGAAGGGCCCGTAAGCTCATTAACAGAGGCTCTTGAGCTCGCTTATGATGGTGATGAAATTAGGGTATATCCGGGAACGTACCCTGTTCATGATCTGCAAATTACAAAATCAGTTGTCATTAATGGTATTGATTACCCGGTGCTGGATGGCGGTAACCTGGGTCATATGCTCGTTTTACACGCCGACAATATTGAAGTAAGGGGATTTATCATTCAAAACAGCGGAAGCAGCCAGGTACACGACTACAGTGCGATTTTATCTGAAAAGACATCGGGAGCGGTAATCGAAGGGAACCGGTTCATTGAGAATTTTTTTGATATCTATATCGCCGATTCCGACAATAGCCTTATCACCGGAAATATGATTGAAGCATCCGAAAGAAGGGAGTCGTTGTCGGCAAACGGAATCCACCTGTGGAATTCCAGGGATTTCCGGATCGTCAACAATACGATTCACGGGAAAAGAGACGGAATCTATCTTGAGTTTGTACTAAATGGTGAGATTCATGGCAATATCAGTGAAAATAATGTTCGATATGGCCTGCATTTTATGTTTTCTGACGATTCCGAATATGACAATAATCAATTCAGGAAAAATGGAGCAGGCGTTGCAGTGATGTATTCTAAAAATGTAAAAATGACAAATAATATATTTGAAAAAAACTGGGGTGCATCTTCGTATGGCTTGTTACTAAAAGAGATGAATGTGAGCGAAATTGCCAACAACATTTTTTATGAAAATACCGTAGGAATCTTTACGGAAGGCAGTCATGATCTCGAAATATACGGCAATGATTTTGAACTGAATGGATGGGCTGTGAAGATTTATGCCAACAGTACAAACAACCGTTTTTTATCGAATAATTTTATAGAAAATACCTTTGATGTCGGAACCAGAAGCCTAAGGCATTATAACCACTTTGAAGGGAATTATTGGAGTCATTATGAGGGATATGATATGGACCGCGATGGAGTTGGTGATGTGCCTTACAGGCCGGTACGATTGTTTTCGATATTGATTGAAAGGCGGCCCGAAGCTTTAATTTTGCTTCGAAGTATGATGATAAGGCTTCTGGATATGGCTGAAAGAGTGATGCCGGTACTTACCCCGGAAACCCTGGTGGATGAAAAACCAAGAATGCAAAGAATATTATGATCAAAATTGAGAATCTTAAAAAATCATTTGGTGAATTGCAGGCCCTGAAAGGTATGGATTTACATATACCGGAAGGCCAGAC
>JBHJOO010000410.1:0-3554 GCA_050329675.1 Balneolaceae bacterium | reverse complement strand
GTTCTTCCAAAGAGTCTTATACCCGGATTATTCATCAAAAAGTCCGGGATTTTTCGGGATTTTTATGGTCCCCATATTTTTCCAGGTAATTCTTCAGCTTTACCTTTTTCCGGGTACTGTTGCTTGTCATGTATCTCAACTTGCCAAAAACAGGCCGCTCCTGCCAGGCCCGGTCAAAACGCCCGAAACACCAGAAAATTCCGGAATAGCTGTTAGGATCACGTCCATCAATCGCATAGGTGTTATTCAGATTGATCAGATACTGTAATGCTGTTTCGTAATCCGGGGTCCACTCTATGACCTTTTTCCCCCATAACATGCGCAGGTAATTGTGGATAATCCCCTCTTCTCTGAGCTGCGTCTGGGCAGCATTCCAGATATCATCATGTGTTTTTGACTCTTCCAATTCCTCATAACTGTAAATCCATTCCCTTTTGTCACCCCGGTGTTGATCCATCGTTTTCAGTGCCCAGTCCGGTAAGCTCTCAAACTGGTCATAATCCGGGCGGTGATGTGCAAAATGAAAGCCCGCTTCTCTCCATGTAATTACTTCATCCAGAAAGCTGTCGATATTCGGATTCCCATTGAAAAAATCTCCGGTGGATCCTTTATTAAACGTTATTTTATCCAGATCCCAACCATCCGGCTGATAGTTCAGGACTGTTTTTACAATTTCATATTCAGAAATTTTACCAAAATGCAGCCAGGGGCTAAGCTGACTGGTTTTATTCTCATCCGGATCATTTCTCTTTTCATCGTATTCAAGCAGGCCATTCTTTACGAACTGGCCTAACATTCCAAGTGCGGCAGCCCGCCCGCCATGCCAGCGAACCGGTTTTACATCTTTTTTGATGGTTAATTCAGCGATGGTTCCCTCAATGTCATTCAGAGATTTTTCAGCGTCTGGAAGATCACGGAAGTACTCTTCATTCAAATTAACATCAGATTTGTTATCAAGAAGATCAAGGGGATCCTTTTCAGGTGGATTTGTGAATGCCTCTATAAAATTCTCCTGCATTATTTTACGGAAAAAATACGCACTGTAGGGATCTTTCTCCGTTACGCCAAGCGGAATCAGCCCGTTACTGTCTACGGTTATATAAGGGATATCCATCTCCCGGGGATACGTCTCGTTTCGATTTCTTATGATAAATACAGGATATTCATCCGTAACCAGCAGAGCTGCATTTTTGGCCACTTTCTTCAGGAGGTTTTCATACTGTCCCGTTTCCAGCTCCACAAAAGAGATGTAGTTCAGTTTCTGTCGGGTTGCATAGTCCAGATGTTCCTTCATCCCTTGCATCATAAAGGTGTGAGAGCGGCTCGTAGCCCAGGGATAGTCACAGGAAAATGCTTCCAGGATCAGGAGCGGTTTATCCAGTTTATTAGCCCAGGCAACGGCATATTCCAGGGCAAAGTTATAGTGAAACCGGCGGTTGATCTGCATCCAGTATAGAACATACTCCCCGTCCGGGTCGGGTTTGTTTCTGTTCCTTTTAAAAACCCTGTAACTGTTGATATTATTCATGTGCACCAAAACGAATTTTGGCATCAACAAATTCCCTGCCGTCATACCCCGGCTGACGAGCAGAACTACCTGCAATCCTTGCCCAGGCTGATGGTACTCGTCTGCCGAATTCACATAGCAGGATTCCGCCACAACCTGACCCAAGAAACCCAGGCTGAAGGCCTGTGGCAACACAGCCCGGGGCAACGCCCCGGGAAAGCATTTGCCACAGAACCCGTCAGGCTGTAAGCCTGGAGCAGGACGAGCCTCGAAAATGCTGAAGCATACAATTCTCACTGTTGCCACTGCCACGAAACCTGCCTGGCTATTGCACCCTCACCTAAATGAACCTGACCTGCTACAGGCCTACAGCCTGCCCATTTGGAGTACCGCAGGAATCCCTGAGTGCTGCTCAGGGCTGCGATGCGACAGGCCTTCAGCCTGTGGCGCTGGTGCGGGGTAATCGACACCCAACCGGTTGATAATTAGGCGCAGAATATCTGTAAAAAAATAATTTATTCAGGTCATCTACCAAGTTGGATGACTTATGATCAATCCCTGATTCCAGGGTAGTTTGAAGTACATCCCCATTCAGAAGAGCTAATTTTACACCTGGTTCTTGAAATTCAGCTGTAAAGATTCGTCATATTGGAGTTGGGTTCATCGGCTATCACCTGTTCGTTTTTTTTTGCTACGAAAACATATCCGTTTTGGTTATTTAAAGTTTCCGATATTCGGGTCTACTCCATGCATCCCGTCCAGGAAAACTCAGGCTGAAAACCTGTTGCATCACAGCCCCAGGCAGCGCCTGGGGGAAAAAACGATCGTTATAATCCAATCAGGCTGAAGGCCTGACGCAGGGAGTAGAATGAATTACGATTATTTACTGTAAGGAATACACGATTTTCGACTCATACGATAAACCATGAACCAATCAACATACTATTATGAGTCAATCATTAACAGCCATTTATATTCATGCCACTTTCGGGACGAAAGGCCGTAAACGAACTATCAATGAAAAGATCGCGCCACAACTCCATGCTTTCATGGCAGGAGCCTTCAAGAAAATTGACAGCCCTGCGCTGATCATAAACTCAATGCCGGATCATATTCATGCGCTGTTTCGTATGTCAAAAAATGAAACAATCGCTACGATCATGGAAGAAGTGAAAAGAAGTTCTTCACTATGGATGAAGCAACAAAAATTTGGTGTAAAACAGTTTTATTGGCAAAAAGGATATGGAGCTTTTTCAATTAGCGGATCCCATTTGGATATAGTCACCTGGTATATTGCACATCAAAAGGAGCATCATCAAACATTAACATAGAAAGAAGAGGTGCAGCGGCTGATGGAAAAATACAATGTGCAAGAGTTCAATCCTGATTATTACTGGGATTAAGGAGACAACGGGAATAAATAACGAAATAAAATCACAAATGCTCACCTGCAACAAATCTGACCTGCTGCAGGCCTACAGCCTGCCCGTTTGGCGTGTTGCAGGAATCCCTGAGCGCTGCTCAGGGCTGCGATGCGACAGGCTTTCAGCCTGTGGCTCCGTTGCCGGGTAAACGCCACTCAACCGGTTGGCAACTAAGGGCAGAATAGGTGTAAAAATCGCAGGGCATTCCAGCCGTCTGGCGGGTTCAACAGTGTTTAGTCTTCGACAAGATCCCGCATCCCGCCACTGCGTACCCGGCTTGTTGGGCGTAGAAAGCCGTTCCAGCCTGGGCGTGTAACCCAATTTCAATGGGCATTCAGCCGGAGGTATTGTATTGTTTCTCTCTGGATAATGCCGAGACTAAATAAATAGATTCTGGATAATGACTGTCCGTCATCGTGAATTGCAGATCCCGTCCCACGAAACTCAGGCTGAAAGCCTGTGGCAATACAGCCCCAGGCAGCGCCTGGGGAAAAAAACGATCGTTATAATCCAATCAGGCTGAAGGCCTGACGCAGGACGAGCTACAAAAATGATTGGTTATACAATTCTCAACACTAAATTGCTGCAGAAACGAAACCCGCCCGGACGCCACACCCTCACCT
>JBHJOO010000332.1:0-2047 GCA_050329675.1 Balneolaceae bacterium | reverse complement strand
CAATCGCAAGTTCCATTTTAGTCTGGGATCCGCTGCCAAAATAACCGCTTGGCGAAATGTCTACACAGAGCATAAGGATTTGTTCTCTTTCCTCTTCAAAAACTTTTATAAAAGGTTCATCACTGCGTGCCGTTACATTCCAGTCGATCTGGCGGACATCATCACCAAATGTATAGGCACGGACCTCGGAAAATTCCATCCCCCGCCCCTTAAAGGCAGACTGGTATTCGCCGCCAAAAATATTATTTACAAGGCCTTTTGTACGAATTTCAAGCTTGCGAACTTTTTTTAGTATCTCTTTGGAAATCATAATCAGTTTGGAATTTTGAGAATCAAATGTACCGTAATTAAACGGTAGAAATCAACTTTATTACCCGGGAAAAGGTGAAAGTAAAAAAGTATAAGCGGAAACTGCCTGAGATCAATAGTGAAACATCAACAACTCAAGACTCAGAACTCCTGACTCCGAATAACTAAAACAAGTAGTTATATGAATTGTCTCTTAAAATAGAAAGTCGTTTTTGTCAGTTGTCAGTTGTTGACATAGTGCATCAACAGCAAACCACGAACAACTAACCACGAACAACACACAACGAACCAACGAACCCGGTACAAATCTGATACGAATCGACAAAATCGCGGCTTAAATGTTTACGACAAATCAGGAGTTCTGAGACTCAAATCTCACCATCCAATTTTCTCTCGGTCCGGAACACTGTGCCTCTCATCACGGCCACTATTTTATTATTCTGGTTCCGGATGGTAATGTTATATACCCCGGTCTGTCTTCCAAGATGAAGTTGTTCCGCGATTGCAGTAATTCTGTCCCCGGCAGCTACCGGCTTGATGAAGGAGATTGTGTTATTCAGTGCAGGAGAGATGCGGCCATAGGTTCCGGCTGCAAATGCGAGTGCCGAATCGGCTAATGAAAATGCGATACCGCCATGGGCAATATCAAACCCATTTGTCATTTCACTTCTTACTTTCATTTCAAGTTTCACATATCCTTCATTGACTTCCAGAATTTTTATGCCAAGCCATTTGCTGAATGCGTCATTATCATACATATGCTGGACATTCTTTTCTGGGTCTTTTTTAAGCATAATTTCTCAGTAAAAAGTTTTTTCTTCTCTCACCATGTTCTTTAAAAGAGGATTTGGCCGGTACCGGTCTTCACGATATTCTACCTGCAGATGACTCATCATATCTAAAACCTTGTCGAGGCCAATTTCATCACCCCATTTAAGGAGGCCTTTCGGGTAATTTACACCGAGAGTCATGGCGAGATCGATATCTTCTTTGGAAGCTATATTCATGTAAAGAGCATCACAGGCTTCATTGATAAGCATGGCAAGAATCCTGTTAACTATTTTTTCACCGGATTCTCTGTCTTTATCAGGTTCAGCATCAGAAGAGTCCCCGTTGTAATTATAAAAACCACGGCCGGTTTTCCGGCCAAGAAAACCTGCCTCTACGAGTCGTTTCTGAACAAAAGATGGTTTGAACCTGGGATCGTAATAGAATTCTTTAAAAACGGTTTGAGTTACTTCAAAATTAACATCATTGCCAATCAGGTCCATTAATTCAAACGGCCCCATTTTGAATCCTGCAATCTCTTTCATTGCCCAGTCGATTGTTACATGATCGGCTATGCCTTCTTCGTAAATCCGAAGTGCTTCACCATAAAATGGCCTGGCAATGCGATTTACAATAAAACCCGGAGTATCTTTGGCAGTAACGCCGGTTTTATCCCACATTCCCATGCATTTACGAACATATTGAACAATTTCATCGGATGTTGTAATACTTGGGATTATTTCCACCAGTTTCATTACCGGTGCCGGATTAAAAAAATGGATACCCAGAAAGCGCCCCGGCCTTTTTAATGCTGATGAAAGTGAAGCTATTGAAAGGGAAGAAGTATTGGTTGCAAGAATACAATCTTTGCGGACAATACCTTCAATCCGTTTGAACATATCTCTTTTTGCCTCTTTATTTTCGATGATGGCTTCAATCACCATGTCGCACTCACTGAAGTTGGAAGTCT
>JBHJOO010000257.1:0-6934 GCA_050329675.1 Balneolaceae bacterium | reverse complement strand
TGACAATTGTACCGGAGTTCTGTCCCAGCCAGAAGAGGGATTGGAATAGCCTAAAAAATGTTTGGCAGTCGCGGCAACTTTATAAGGCTCAATATCACTGTTCCCCTGGAATCCATTTACATAGGCTTTTCCCATTTCAGCGGCAAGAAAAGGGTCTTCACCAAATGTTTCCCATAGCCTTGGCCATAATGGATTTATTCCAAGATCTAAAACAGGAGCAAAATTCCAGTGATGACCTAAATCTGCAGATTCGTAAGCAGTAACCCAGCCGGCTTCATAGCTGAATTGCGGATTAAAGGTAGCACCAATATTTATGTTTTGTGGAAATATTGTACTTCCTTCAAGATAGCTGGCGCCGTGTATATGATCAATTCCATAAATTATCGGAATGCCAAGGCGAGTTTCCTCAAAAGCAATTCTGGTTAAGTCATTCATGTATGTATACCATACTTCAGGTGGCACCGCCTCGCCATTTAAAAAGGAACCGATGTGGTGATTTTGCAATAAATTTCGGGCTTTATCAGCATCAAGTTCCACATCACGCTGTTCCCCGGTTGTATTAATCACTGTAATATTCAATTGGGTCATCTGTCCCACTTTTTCCTGAAGCGTCATTCTTGACAACAGATCATTAACCCGTTGTTCTATGGTCAAATCAGTGTTTTTATATGGCTGAAGATCCTGCGATATTAATGACATAGGAAATAGTATAAGAATGATAATACTTGTAATGTAATTTTTCATTTAGATGTAATTAGATTTAAAACATTGTTCATATTAAATATAATATCACACTATAAATTTTTGATTAATAAAAAAAAGTCACTCATAATAAATGAGTGACTTTTTAATAGCCGATATTATTTAAACTCCCTAAAAGTCAATACCAATGGAAATCATATGAATTTCATTCCCACCGAATTTTGTTCGTTCAAAAGGCCAACCTACATCATAACGAAAAGGTAATCCAAGAAGGATGGTTCTGATACCAAATCCTGCACCGATGGCTATATCACCATCAAAGAATGTTGTAGGTATTCCCTGGCCATTGCCATTTTCAATAATACTGCCATCACGGGGATCAATTTCAACGGTTCTGCGTTTTCCAACTCTGAAATCAAGGCCGGATGTTCTTCTTATTTCTGTTTCAATTTCTCTGCCCGTTTGAGGATTAAAAACAGTCTGCACGGTATCAAATCCCCAGGCGGCCCCTGCATCAATAAAGGCAACACCCGTAGTATTAAAGAGTGGGAGAAAGGGGATTGGCCCCGGCAGCAGAGCTGCAAAGAGTGGAAATCTGAATTCAGCATTCAGCAATGAATAACGGTCGCCGAATAATGTATTAAATTCATGTCCGCGCAATGGAGCAGTTCGAACAGTGAAAAACGTGTCGGCAAGGCGATCCAGTGGAATATCACTGTCAGAAAACCTTGGGTTCAGCCAGCCAAATAAACCACCAAGCAAAAAGGTTTGAGAATCCGGTCCGAATGAGGCAGCACCGGACGCCCTTAGGGCAATACTATAATTCTGGCCAAGATTTAAATATTTGCGATAATCACCAAATACAGAAAAGAATTCCGGGGCATCTGTTCCAAATGCAGGGCTGCCGGATATCTGAAATTTATAGCGTGTGCCACCTTGTGGTGTTATGAAACCAGGCAGTGTAAAATCACCGGTAAATGATGCATTTGGAAAAAGAAATTGATTGGAATCATTACTCAATTGGCGATCAGTAAAACCCTGAACCGAACTGAAATCCCTGTTTATCCCAATAAAAGATAAACCAACATCCACCCGCTGAAACCTGTTTAACGGATACTGTGCATCCCCACCGAGCCCAAATGTTCTGAACCGGAGCAGCTCACCAAAAAAAGTTTGGAAATTTTGTGCCTGATGAAAGAAGGTTGCAAAATAATTTGTTCTGTTTTTCAGGTATGCATATTGAATTGTGTAGTCACTGTTCCGAAGATCAAACTGAAGATTTGATGCAATGGCAATCTGATGATCTCCAAGAAGATCAGATAACGTGGTTACAAAAAATGCAGATGTTCCGAACCGTGTATCAATCTGGCCGGCAGAGAAAGTAAAATCAGGTGAAAAACTCAATCTGTAATCACGAGGTTGATATAAGCCTTCTTCGGTTAAATTTTGATCAGGCTGAAACTGGCGGGGATCATCTCTGAGTTCAATCGTTGTATCCCTCACAACCGCTTCACCAAACTCATAGTTTCTAAAATCAATAACATCTCTATCTCTAACTTCTTCCTCCTTCTCTTCCTCTTCTTCAGCTTCTTCTTCCGGAATATCCATTTCATCCGGATCTTCTTCAACAGGTGGTGCAGCCAGCTGTCGCAACCGTTCAACACTGGCTATTACATTACCTTTTGGCCTTGCCTCAAGCATTTCCTTCACATACCGGATCGCAGGAACAAGGTCTCCGGGAGATTTTTGTGCACGTTCAAGAGCCCAGTTATTCGGTTTAAGCTCACCGGAAATTCGCTGAGTGAAGGGGGATCTCATGATATGAATTCCTCTGAAACCTTCATTTATTCCCATAAAAGCAAGCCTGCCTCCATCAGCTGTCACGGATATTTGTTCAATACCTGTCTGTACATTTGTTATTGGATATGTTGTTCGTGTTTCAAGATCATATTCATAAATATTTTTTATTCCATTGATATCTGATACGAAGAGCATCCTTCCGTCTCTTGTAAGCTTGGGCTGGGTTTCATCAGCGTTTGGTGTATTGGTCAGCCTTACGATTCGATCAGAATCCAATCTGATGGAGTACAAATCCCTCTGATAAGTAGATTCATGCTGCAAAATTGAATATCCGGCAAGATGTTTATGGGGGGTTAACCGGCTGCCTCTGTTTGATACAAAGTAAACTGTTTCAGAATCCGGGCCCCAGGCAGGTTCCTGGTCCTGAAAAACATCACCTGTTAAATCCAGAAATTCACCGGTTTCAAGATTGTACACATATATATTCTGATAGGGCCCGTCATTTCCATCAAAGGCAATCTTCTTACCATCCGGCGACCAGGCAACAGAAGTGATGGCATCCAGACTTGGAAACTTGATCATTCTTGGTTTTCCTGTCTCATAATCCACAATAGCAAGGCTATATGTACCTTCAGTTAAAGAAGACAGAGCGAGTTTGGATCCATCCGGTGACCATCCAAGATTGGGATTTAATACATTTAAGCCTTCAAATGATGGACTGTCTTCTCCCTTGATTAATGTTTTTAAAATCTCGCCCGTATTTGTATTTGCAACAACAACATCAAACACGAGTCCGCCGCCGCTTCTTCGATTGGTAATATATGCAATACGGTCACCCTGTGGAGTTAAAGCAGGGCTTGAATTAAATGTACTGCCGCCACGCCCTCTGCGTGTAATAGCTGTAGAGATTGAACTGAGTGTCTGTCTGCCCTCAATTTCAGGAAAATAACGTTGTTTATAAAATTCCTGCCATCTTTCTGAAAGTTCTTCAATACTGAGGCCAAGCGAAACTACAAAAGCTTGTCCTACACTTCTGGTTGATTTTACCCTTTGCAAAATTTCAGTAATCTTTGGCCTGCCGTAAACTTCTTCCACAAATCTCCAAAACCCCTGGCCGCCTCTGTACGGCTGTACTCTTGGCAGTGGTGGAAGGTTGTCATTAATGACGGCATCACGGTACCAGGTATCTGTTTCCGTATCCCAACCCTGTGCCATAAATTCGGCAAGGCCTTCTTCAAAGAAGAGTGGCAGCTGCAGCTGTATATTATTTTGTATAATCGATTGAAGCGACCCGCCAAAGAAAAAATCATTTACAACAGCGTGTAAAAGCTCATGCTGAAGTGTTCTTCTGAAATCGATGTAATCCCCCATAAATGGCTGGGTCATCCTGTTCTTTGCCTTATCGGTAACACCTCCAATGAATTGAACCAATTCAATAGGTAGCGGAACAACATTTGTCTGCTGAAACTTGCTATGCGAATCATATATAATAACAGGAATCCGGTTTGTTAAGTTGTGATCAAAAGTTTCAAGCAATTGTTTTAAGCTCGATTCCAATGACTCAGCTGTAAATTGAGCAAGATGGTAATTTTTTGAATTGTAATAGTAGATATCGAAATGATCGGTTTCTATAAATCTCCAGTCAAACTGATCATACTGGACTCTGTTTTTGCCAAAAAAGAAAAACTGAGCATGTAACTGTTCGCAAAATGCGATGCTCAAAATAATCATGGATATGAATGACACAAATAGCTTCTGATAATTCTGCATAGGTGTATAGCTTAAATCAAAATTTAGACAGTTTTAAATCAATTTGCCGGCGTTCCAGATTCGTATTAGCAACTTTTACTCTGATCTCATCACCAAGCCGGTATTGCTTGCCTTTTGATCTCCCGGTAAGGCAATGTCGCTGAGGATTGTATACGTAATAGTCATCCTTAAGATCACTAACGCGAATCATGCCTTCACAGTGTATATTTTTTAACTCAACGTATAATCCGTTTTCAGTTACTCCACTGATTATCCCGTCAAAATCTTCCCCGAGCCTGTCGGAAAGGAACTCTACCTGTTTTAGTTTAACCGAGTCTCTTTCGGCTTCAACGGCGTATCGTTCCCGCTCGCTGCAATGTTTTCCTAAATCATCAAGCTCGTTGTAAGTATACTCTTTACCTCCGTTATTGTATCTTTTCAGAAGCCGGTGAACAACTACATCCGGATAGCGTCGAATTGGGCTGGTGAAATGTGCGTATTGTGAAAATCCAAGCCCAAAATGGCCAATATTTTTGGGGCTGTATTCAGCTTTGGCCATCGACCGCAACATTAATCCGTTAATAATTCTCTCAAGTGAAGTGCCTTCCACTTCCTTCAAAAGGTTATTAAAAACAGATGCCGAAATTCCGGATTTCAAATCAAAATTTATTCCAAGAGGTTTTACATTTTCCTGGATATTGTGAATCTTTTCAAGATCGGGCTCTCCATGAACCCGGTAAAAAAAGGGATGATCTTCTTTTGCAGCTTTTTTGCCTTTGGATTTGCGCATGGATTCAATGTGCAAGGCTACGGTTTTGTTCGCCATTAGCATACATTCTTCAATTAATTTATGTGCAAAAAGCCTTTCTTTAATGATTACATCAACAGGTTTTCCGTTATCATCAAGCACAAATTTCGGTTCGGGAGTTTCAAAATTGATAGAGCCCTCACGAAACCGCTTGTCCATAAGTATATGAGCAAGTTTTTCTAAAATCTTCAACTCTTTATAAAATTTGTGCTTTTTTTTCTCATCCAAAATATCCTGAACTTCATCGTATATAAAACGCTCTTTTGAATAGATCACCGTTTCTTCTATGCTATAGTCTATGAGTTTGCCAGCCGGATTTATCTCCATAAAACAACTGTAACACAATTTTTCTTCATTCGGACGCAAACTGCAAACTCCATTACTAAGCCTCTCCGGCATCATCGGGATAACGCGATCCACAAGATAAACACTCGTTCCCCGGTTTAATGCTTCACTGTCAAGTATAGAATCTCGTGGCATATAGTGAGTTACATCAGCAATGTGAACTCCTAAATAATAATTACCATTATCCAGTATTTTTATACTTAAGCCGTCATCAAAGTCTTTTGCATCTGCCGGATCAATCGTAAAAACCACCTCATTTTGCATATCTCTTCTTTTGCTGATTTCTTCTTCTGTTATTTTATCGGAAATAGATTCGGCAAATAACTCTACTTCATTCGAAAAAACTGATTCAAATTGTTTTTCAGCAAGAATCGACAAAATATTTGCTTCATTGGTACCGGCCGGGCCAAATGATTTCATGATCTTGGCTTGAGGAAATCCGCGCTCATCTTCCCAGCTGAGAAGCTTGAAAGTAACTTTTTCACCAGGCTTGGCCCCATTCAGATCGGATTCGGAAATAAAGAAATCAGTTCTTGCAGAGCGGTGATCGGGTTTGATGATATATGTATTTTTAGCGGGCGTTTCTACGGTACCCACAAACAGCTGGTTGGCACGTTTTATCACTTCTTCAATTTTACCTTTGGGTTTATTGCTTCTGCGCTGGTATCCTATCAGTTTTACTTTTACCAGATCTCCATGCAGGGCGGTACCCATATGTTCCCGCTTAATTTTTATATCCTGATCACGCCCTTCAACCATTACATATCCATCACCCCGGGCTGTAACATCAAGTTCACCTGTGGCATAACTTGCATCATCCACAGCCAATTCATTCAGCCTTACAAGGTTCCCCTGCGAAATTCTGATATGGTTTTTTTGCTTCAGGCGGTTAAGCGATTTTCTGAATTTTTGATGGCTTTTTTTATTCCTTACATCAAGTGCATCTTCGAGGAGTGGTATAGGAATGGACGCATCCGGATATGATTTTAAAATTTCAATTATTTTGCTTTCGTAAGATGATAGTGAGGAATCTGACATATATGTTTATTATTGAACTGTCATTATTTTTAAAGGCAGATATTCGTTTATAAAGTATCTAATTTTTTAGAAATAGTTAAGGATCTATTTATTCGTTTCCAGATGCAGAAGTAAGATTTTTATTCTCAATTTTTAAATCTTCTTCACGTTCTTTTTTAGCAAATAATTTTCGAAAAGGCTTCGAAAATCTTCGTGCTATTTCCTGCCAGGTATTAAATTGAAACTGGGCTTCAAGACCAATACCGTTCATTTCCTGAGTTTGCCGTGTATTTGTACCACTTGAAACGGTAAGTGTCGGATCCTGCCTGTGAAATGCAGTAACTGAAAATGTCCGGTTAATTCTGTAAGTAGCCCCGATATCACCTATATCGCTTTGTTCTCCTGTAATTTGACCTTCCCTGCGCAGAACAATGCGATCATTATATAAACGGAGTGCAACCCCAAGATCTACTTCATTAAATGCATTCAGGTTAACATCTACATCGAGAGTTA
>JBHJOO010000247.1:0-3278 GCA_050329675.1 Balneolaceae bacterium | reverse complement strand
GTTCTTCCTTCTTTGGAGTCATTGTCACTTTCTTAATTATTTTAAAAATATCTCATTTATCTGTTTGCCTGTAAAAAAGGTAACCACGAAACACTAATCCTGTGGAAACCAGTGTCCGCCTCATCATTTCAAAGGTTCTGTTAGGTGTAGATTTTTATTCTACTATTCTGTTTTTTAGATCCATTCGTTCATGTAAAATCCTTGTGATTTCAATCAGGCCGGTCTTTATTTTACGATAGAATATGATGTGTCGATTTGCTTTAAGTCCGAACAAATCGGTTCTTATTCCCTCATAGTTTTTCCCCAGGGCAGGCTTGTCAGCTATGTCTTGACAGTAATCAAGTAACATATTATAATACTTGTCAGCTTGATCCTCCGACCATTTGTCAAATGTGTAGTCCCAAATTCTGTTCAAGTCCTCCACTGCTTTGTTGGTCAGCCGGTATTCACCCATCCTTTCTTTTTTCCGCCTTTAATTCCTCAAGATTCATTTTTGGATCGAAATCGTGGGCGATTCCACTATCGATTCCTTCCTGAATGGCGTTTTTCAATGCAATGGCTTTACTTTCTTCGTTTTCCAATAGCCGGAGTCCTGCTCTTATTACTTCACTTACATTTTTGTATCTGCCTGCCGAGACTTGACTTTTAACAAATTGGTCGAAATAATTTCCGAGCGATATGGATGTATTCTTACTCATCTGTTTTATTCTTTTTGTAAAAAATACCAATAATTGGTATCCATTTCAAATTATACCCAAATTAATTATATACGCAATAAAAATATGCTCTGCAGACTAATATAATTGCATCCGCGAACTTTTATTGAAGTTTAATTAAAGACCAGATTGATCAAAAGGGTTCGGGATTTTTTGTTTGGTTTGTTCACGTTTTTGATTCACCCACCACAACATGGCGATATCATACAATGCGTGGGCAATCATTGCTGAAATGAGTCCGGCATGTTCAAAAAGTAAACCGAGCAGCATGCTGAGCCCGAACATCAGGGCTCCAAATAGCAGATGGCCGGCGGATTTAAATTTAAAATATCCGTGAATGCCCACAAATATAACGGATGTAATCCAGATACCCAGCAATGGCTGCACAGCCCCGCGAAACAGTAATTCTTCGCCTGCACCCGCAAAAAGCGATAGCTGAACCCTGTCAAACGGCGAGAACCGGATACGGGAAATTTCTCGGTAGATGTAAAAATCATTAAGAACCTGTGATACAGGTGAACGTGAAGCCATGAATATAATCACAACTGCCGTGGCTATTCCGGACAAACAGCCAAGCGCGATTTGTTCTAAAACCGAATATCCATGCTCAAATACACCGGAAATATCCTCTTCATGAAACCAGTGAAAGATGAGAAACGCCAGAATTATGTAAAACAGAAAAGAAATGACTGACAAAAGCAATAATCTCCGGCTGTCTGCATTATCCGGTAAAGGTTGATTCATGAGAAGTGCCGTATCAACTTTAAAGTTTCGAAGTTATTAAATCCCGGATTTGTAAATAGGGTGTCGCATTCATAAAGATCGATTGGTTAATTATTGCTGAATGAATGTAAATAAATTCATTCAATTAATTCTAAATTCAATTCAAATCTCAGAGAAAAGGTGAAATCGAGTATCCGGTAAAAAAATGTTAAAAACCAATCTTTCTCCCGAACGATTACATATTGCCCCCTGTTAATTATCCCATCTGTTTGGAATAACGAAAGATAGAGCAAATGAAACAATTACAGATATTATTTATTTAATGTGATAATCAAATTATACCTAAATTATTTTTGTATTTATAAAAAATAAATATATTTTATGAGCGATTAAAATAATATTAACTAATAAATATATATCAAAAGAAACGCCGCCTGACGGCAAGGCAATATCTTCATTTTGCGGTGTGGTGCAGCTCCCATGCCAGCATACTCAACTTTTAAAAAGCCTCGAGTTATGGTAGACATCGAGCAATAGCTCTAATGCAAAGCTGTCCGGGATGGATAATTCCGGACAGTTATTATTTTATCACGTGGAGAATGCCGGTATAACTGTAATGAATCCGGTTAAAAGGGTTTTTGAATCGTTTCCTAAATTCTGATTTCAATGGGTACAATCGTTTCCCCCCAATGCAAATGCAGCGACGCCTCTCCCGGTTCAACCACTGCAAAGTAGAAAGTCATCGTCTCAATATGACCTCCTTTTTCCGGGGTCACTGAAAATTTTATGGCGTCTTTCCCTTCCGGGTAGTTGGTATGCCATACATCCGGTTCATTACTGAGTATCACAGTCCAATCGTCAGCACCCGGAATGGTCCAAATGCTATAGCGACCGGAATTAAGCGGCTGGCTGTTAACAGTAACATCCGTGCTGAATTCAATAGTGGAAGCCTCGTTTGCACCGGGCATCCAGATTCTGCCGAATGAAACAATCCCATCCGGGCCAAAGAGGGTACGTCCGCGTGCCACCGGCCGGTTGTAAATGATCTCGATTTTTTCAGTATCATTAATATACTGGCTTACACTGCCTTTTTGGCTCAGCCGCACATCCTGTGCATTGGCACAGAAAGAGAATCCAAACGTAACAAGCATAAATGTTATGCCATAAAGAACGGGTCGAAACATGTTGATTTATGATTAAATGAAAGTTTATTCAGCAAGTTAAGTTACCCTGAAAAATAGCAGAGTTAATCACAATTTAGTAAATTCTGCTGAGAGGCCTCCACCTGGAGGTTTACTTTTCTGAATCGTTTTTGAGCTTATTTAAACTCTCCCATAATTTCTTCTCCCTGCCCTGCTCAGCGGCTTTATACCACCTTTTTTGCACCGATTCCGGCAGATACTGCTGATCCACCCAATGCCCGGGAAAGTCGTGCGGATACTTGTAATCATCCGAGGCGTTTTTCACGTCCAGGTAGCGGGAAACCAGCTTGTTGGCCGTCTTATCCCGGAGGTGAGACGGAACCTCACCGGCTCCACGCTTTTGAATATCACTGTGAACCGAAAAGATAGCTCCTGTACTGTTGCTTTTAGGCGAGAGCGCCAGGAAAATGGCAGCATGCGATAAAAAGTAAAAACCTTCCGGCATTCCTGTTTTTTGAAATGATTCATGGGCACTGTTCACCACCGTAAGAGCATAGGGATCTGCCATACCTACATCCTCGGATGCGAAGATCAGCATTCGGCGAAACAGAAAATTGGGATCCTCTCCCCCTTCGAGCATGGCACACATCCAGTAGAGCGAGGCATCCGGATCCGATCCCCGCATCGACTTGATAAA